>JBBRHN010000001.1:0-23283 GCA_038222685.1 Chthoniobacterales bacterium
CAACAGCTTGCCGGGGCCTGCCCCGCGGAGCCGTTCCGAATTGTATCAACTTTGGTATCGGCAGTCTTTGTTCGATGACAAAATCATCTTCCGCATTGGCAAGATGGTGCCCACGTTTGACTTTAACAACGTCGCCCGGCCGGTGCCCACGCACAATGCGGGGTTAGATATTCCCGCCGTTTCCGGATTGCTCTACACTCCCATTTTCATAAACCCGACTCTCATCGGCGCGCTGGGGGGGTATTACAATTCCGTTTCCGGCGTGGTGGTCTCGCTCGCTCCGACAAAAAACACCTATTTTAAATACGGGTTCTACGACGGCAATCTGGCGCGTGGCGTGCAGACCGGGATGACAAGCCCTCAGTTTAACGGCTATACCATGAACATTTGGGAGGCTGGGGGAGACTGGGTGATTGCAGACAAATACCCCGGGCAGTTCGGGGCGGGGCTTTGGTATCAATCCGGCGTGCTGCACGGTCCCAACGGCATCTCGCAAAATGGCACGGGCGGGTTTTACATGTTCGGCGGCCAACGAATCTGGTCAAACAACGTCGACCAGACCCCAGTCGATGGCGGAAAAACCAAGGATAGCAAAAAGAAATTGGTGAGCGCGCCGCAGAAACGCCAGGAGGCGTCTATTTCCACCTTCTTCCAGTTTGGCGTGAATGACTCGGAAACCATGCCCTTTAACAAATACTTTGGCATGGGGTTCACAGGTTTCGGTCTGGTGCCGAACCGTCCAATTGACTCCGTGGGCATGGGTATGTCATGGGCCTGGTTGAATCCGAATACTTTTAACCGTTCCAGCGAGTTGATGTTCCAAGGCTACTACCAAGCGCATCTTGTGGGCTCCACGTTTTTCTCGCCCGCAGTCAGTTACATTCCCACGCCCGGTGCGGACTCCAGCCTCGGCGGCGCATGGGCCGCTACCTTCCGGGTGACGATGCTTTTTTAGTGCGCTGAAAGTAAGCCAGTGCGCTTTCGTAGTCGGACGGCGTATTCAAATCCCAGCCAAGAGCCTCGGGGTCGAATCCCTGAAGTTTCTCGACCTCGTGTCGGGCCAATATGCCGCGCAAACCGGCGGTGTCTTCGTTTGTTGATAATAGTTGTTCGCGAAAGAAACCGGGAAACACGACCGGGTGACCGCGATGGCCCTCTCTGTCCGGAACGAGGATTGTTTGTTTGCAACTCCTCGCGGCCTCTAACAAGCCCGAGTAAACTGACGGCGGACGTGGTTGGTCCACTGCCGTCACTAAGATATGTTTTGCCGTGTGCGGAACTGCGGTGACACCCGCAATGAGGGATGTGGTTTTCCCGTGCTCCGGGTGGGGATTGAGGACAGCGCATCCGGCGGGCAGGAGCGGAACCCAACACTCAAACTGGGTCGGGCCAAGCACAACGCGTGCGTCCCAACCCGCCTCCGAAAGCGCTTCAACCATCCAAAACAAAAGCGGCTGTCCATTCAGCCAAGGAAGTCCGGCTTTCTCTCGGCCCATCCGAGTTGATGAGCCGGCGGCGAGGATCACGGCAAACGCTTGACTGTCTTCGATCATTTTAAAATTTGAGTGTTCTCCGCGTGCCAGTTTTACCTTTGCATCGCGAGTAGAAACTGGCAAGTCTCGCGGGAAGGAGCATCTCTTCCCATGGGCACCATTGATATCGAATCTCACGAAGACAAAAAACAATTCGCCCATGAGGCAACACGCCTCGCCATTGAGTCTGTCGAAAAAGGATGGGGCGGCCCGTTCGGTGCCGTCATTGTCAAGGACGGCCAGATCATCGGTCGCGGACAGAACCGCGTGCTGCTGACCGGGATTCCTATTTACCACGCCGAAGTCACGGCCATCATCGACGCCTGCACGCGCATCAATTCCAAAGCCCTGCTCGGCTCGGGTAGCGACGAGGGAAACCTTAAACTGATTCCCCGTCCCGAGGGCTCGACCGATCCCGTTCCCGAGCGCGCTCAAATGCTCAAAGGATGCGACATCTATGTCAGTGGTGCACCCTGCCCAATGTGCATGAGTGCCATCTACTGGGCTCGCATCGATCGCGTTTATTTTGGCGCCAGCTTGGAAGACGCAAGCAAAATTGGATTCGACGATGAGTTCCAATACATTGACTTCCGCCTGCCTTGGAAGGAACGCAAGGCCATTCAATGCTTCCCGGACTTCGAGCGTGACTACGCGCTCAAAGCCTGCGAGGCGTGGGCTGACAAAATTGATCGTCACCCATACTAATGTTAATTGTTGGGATTAACAAAAGGCACTTCCAATCTCTGCATCGATGCTGATGCCCGTCACGAAGCTCTCAACGGCCTTTAGGTCTCTCGGTGAAAACATGAGCGACCATTTTGTGCTGTGTTTTAATGGCGACCGGGATTCGTCCGCGGAAGTGAGTTTCCGTTTGGAAGAGGCTCCGACTTCAACCTGATTTGCCGCGCTTTGTCGGAGCTCAAGCTTGCAGCCATCGTTTCCCCGGCCTCGGCGAGCAACGGTAGAAGGTGAACTGCCAACTCCGGTCGAGTTCCCGCCCATGGGAACGCCGCATCGATTTCCGCCGCCGTCGCCGTTTCCGGCATCAGCTCAAGACGGGATAAAACCGCTTGAAAAATCTCCGCATAGAAAGCCGCATCTGTTCCCATGCAAAAATCCAGCACCGACGGCGGACGCCTCATGCGTCCCATGCGCAGCCGGGTGCCCGTTGGTCGCAGACTCAGGCCCAGTTCCCACCCACCCTCCATCGAAACGAGGCGCAATGCGCCGTAGTGTTCGTTTGGTTCGGAACGATGGAAGATCATTCCGGCTTTTTGTTGGTGTGGTCGGGATGCCCCCACCAGCTATTCGGCAATTTTTTGTCGTAGTGTCGTTCGATCAGCCGCACCGCGTCTTCCATCGTGCCATCCGGCGGCGCCCATTTGTTCACATCCGGAAAATCAATCGATGCGTTGCGGTTTTTTTCTGGACTCTGGAACTGGATCGGACACCAGAACGACTCGATGTTCCGCAGCATCTCGCTGCCCAGGCACCACAGCCCCGTCATCCAATCGCAATACCAGCACCATAGGAGATCGTAGCCGATGAGCCCGTTGTATTTGTGGCGGGAGAGATTCACCCACTCCGATTGCCGGTAGGTCGGCAGCCGACCCAGTGCCGCGATTGGCGGATAAAGCACCAACTGCGCCGCACGAATGCCCACGAACGCAAAGATCGCCGGCGTTTGCACCAGGAGGCAGAGCTGGTTACGGATCGGCCCGAGCACCCGGCCTTGAGCATCTGTCAGCGTGCGGCCCTTTTTTCCGCGAATCGCCCGGTGGACGAGACAAAAAGCATGAAGAAAGAAAATCTGAGCCACCAAAGCCGCTCCCAATCCCATCCAGCCCCAACGGCACAACCCTACCGTCCAAGGAATCCAGGTAAACAGACTGATAAAAAAATCAAGAGCAGGTGCCGCCGCGATCTTATCCGTCACGCCGTAAGCCAGCCGCGTGATAATGGCCGCGACCGCGAGTCCGAGGAAAAGGTAAACGATGGAAGAGAGAAAATCGAGCAACATAAATCAGGAAAATACGCGGCAATCTCCGACAAGTCCCACGAATTCCAAAGACAAATGTTTCCGAGAGGCCTCGGTCTCTGCTGAAATCACCCCGCTCGGGTTTGATTGAGCAAGCGCGGAGGTCGGCAAATTTCACCCGCAGAATAACGGATCGCGCGGACGCCACTCGCTGAGACTCCGACGTGCAAAAAGCAATGCCCGGAGCTTTCGCCCCGGGCATGCTGGAGTCTGATTTTTTTTGAGAGTTTTCGCTTACTGTGGCAAGAGCACGCTGTCGATGACGTGAATCACGCCGTTTTTGCCGACAATGTCGGTCTTGACGACATTCGCGCCGTTAACGGTCACTTTGCCGTAGTCAGCTTTGACGACGAGGTCTCCGCCTTGCACGGTCTTGACGACTCCTGGCTTCACATCTGCGGCCAATACTTTTCCGGCAACGACGTGATAGGTGAGGACGGCGGCGAGCTTCGCCTTGTTCTCTGGCTTGAGCAGCCCCTCGACTGTTCCCGCTGGCAGCTTCGCGAAAGCCTCGTTTGTTGGAGCGAAGATCGTGAATGGACCTGGGCCGTTAAGCGTGTCGACCAGACCTGCGGCCTTCACTGCAGCGACCAATGTCGAGAAGTCGGGGTTTCCCGCCGCGATTGCGACGACTGTTTCTTCCGATGGTGCCGCCTTGGCGTTGTGGATTGCGAGCGGGCTGAGGGACAGCACCGCGATGGTGAGGGAGAGGATTCGTTTCATAGTTTTTTTATTTGAGTTTTTTTTGGTTTCGCCGTTTTCACCGGCAAAGTGGTAACGTCCGGCGCGGCGCAGAGGATGCACGCGATATTTTCTCAATTTACCGACGCCCGCGAACTGCCGCGCCGCCGCCAACTCGACACAAATGCGTCTGACTGCAACGGAAGGTCGTTTATAACTTACTGCTTAGTTCACTGCAGCGCTCCCATCTCCAAAATGAAACATGTTCACCCCGATTATCAATGGGACGCCTTGGCTCAACAGGCCGCGTCCCTCGTGCCTGAGGCCGTGCAGGGCACAGGCTACCCGCTCAACCTGATCAATGGCGTCTGGGGCGAGCCGGGCAACCGAAAGCATTTCCAGTCCCCGGTGGACGGGAGTGCGATCACCCATCTGCCTATGATTGATCTCCTCCATGCGCGGAGGGCGGTCGAGGGCGGGGCTCAGCAGGCAAAGGATTGGCGGAAAGTCGATCTCGACGAGCGAGCGCGGCGCGTTGCGGAGTGCGTAGGCGCCTTGAAGACTCATCGCAAGTTGATTGCCGGACTGCTCGTCTGGGAAATTGGCAAGCCAGTCCATCTGGCCGAGGTGGATGTCGACCGCTGTATCTCTGGAGTCGAGTGGTATATCGAGAACAGGGAGACCTTCATGGCTGGGCGCGAGCCGCTGGGGCTGATCTCGAACATTGCCTCTTGGAACTATCCTTACTCGGTCCTGATGCATTCCCTCCTTGTGCACATGCTCGCCGGGAACGCGGTCATCGCAAAGACCCCGACCGACGGCGGACTGATGGCACTGACCTTCGGATGCGCCCTTGCCGCGCGTGCGGGTCTTCCAATTTCACTCGTGAGCGGATCCGGTGGCCAGTTGAGCGCCGCGCTTGTTAACAACGAGCACGTCTCAGCCCTTGCCTTCGTCGGAGGCAAGACAAACGGTGGCATTATTGCGGCCAGCCTTTACGATCATAATAAGCGTTACATGCTCGAGATGGAAGGTGTGAACACGTGGGGCATCTGGAATTTCTCCGACTGGGACGCCCTTGCCAAACAGTTGAAAAAAGGTTTCGAATACGGCAAGCAGCGCTGCACGGCCTACCCGCGCCTCGTTATTCAGCGCGATCTGTTTCCGCAGTTCCTCGCAATGTATCTCCCCGTGCTGGAATCGCTCCGCTTCGGTCACCCCCTGCTAGTCAACGGGGACGGCGAACTTCCACGGCTGGATTTTGGTCCGATCATCAACAGCAAAAAAGTCGAGGAGCTACGGGTCCGATTCAGTGAGGCGAGAGGCAAAGGCGGCATCTGCCTCTTTGATGGCAGCTACGATGACTCGCTCTTTTTGCCCAACCAGGACATATCCGCCTATTATGCGCCGCAGTGCATCCTCAACGTGCCCCGCAACTGCGAACTCTACCACAGTGAACCATTCGGTCCGCTCGATTCCATCGTGGTCGTCGACCGGATGGAGGAAATGATCGCCGAGATGAATGTCTCCGGAGGGGCTCTGGTCTCGAGCGTTGCCACGGATGACGAAACGGTTTTCAAGCGGGTCGCGCTAGAGACGCGCGCCTTCAAGCTCGGCCCTAATAAAGTGCGGTCGCGGGGCGACAACGAGGAGGTGTTTGGCGGAATCGGGACGTCGTGGAAAGGCTGCTTTGTCGGTGGAGAACACCTCGTCCGAGCCGTCACCCAGGGCGCTGGCGACGAACTCCTCTTTGGCAATTTCCAAGATGTCAGACGTCTGCCCGAGACGCGCTGATTTTTGCCTCCTTCCCGACCAACCCCGCCAGCTGAGACTTCGCTTTCGCATTGCAAGCCGCCCGCGCCGATCACCCCGGACACGTGAGCTAACCGGCGCGAACTTTCAACCCCGGAAACGGATTTTAGACAGAATTAACAGAATTTACAAAATTGAGCATAAGTGGGGGGGGCTGTTTTTGACGGTGCCCGCGTGCCGGGTCGTAACCTCCTTGATTGTCTAGAGGGCAGCCACACTATCGACGAATTTTTGGAGGACTTTCCGACCGTCAAAAAAGAGCAGGTCGTGGCACTCTTGGCGGACACGAAAGCAGATATCGAATTACCAGTCCCGGCACCCAGATTATTCTGGACGAATGCCTTTCCAAACGGCTCGTCCGGGAATTGCCAAGGCATGAACCCGTCACGGTTCCGATGGCAGGATAGGGAAACTCTTAACGGCGAGCATCTCAGCCGGATCGCGGGGCAATTCGACGCGTTCATCACACTCGACGGCAACCTCGCGCACCAATAAAATACTGCGGAGCTTTATAGGCCCGAACCCTTTTGCCTCTCCGCTCGCTATTTGGATTTGGGACGCTTCGATTGTTGCTTGCCAGTAAATGGCTGTTTTTCACGCCGACGGTATGAAATCTCTTTGAAGATCTCCCGCGCGGCGGGCTGGACTTCTTTGGGGATGTTGTTGAGGAAGCGGACATCACCGAGATGATGCGCCCGAACCGCTTCGGCAAATGGCATGAACAATCGGGCGGCTCCTGTTTCTTCCCAGACGCCGTGCCATGCCCCGCCATGTCCGAAATCCAACCATACTGCTGCGGTTCGATACCAGTCATCTACGGAGTTTGGATTGAACTTACCGTCTAGCTTTTCCAACGCCGCTTGGAGATTTAACTTGGCATCTCCGAGGTTTTCTTTGTGAAGTGCAAAGGAGGCGCGTTGGAGAGAAATGACTTCTGGAAATCCGGATTTGTCGGGCTCGATTTCATTGAGAAGTTCTTCGGCCTCCGTGTTTTTTCCCAATTGATCCCGCAGCAAAAAAACAAGATTCTGCTTCGCGGCTTCGTTGTCAGAATCTAGTTCTAATGACCTTCTGTAGCATTTGTCAGCTTCTTCAAATTTATGAAGGTAATCGGCGAGGAGATTTCCAAGGCGATTCCAAAGAATGTCACTTTCTTTGAAAGTGATGGATTTGCGGATTGCTACCTCGGCATCTTCATACTTTTCAAGGTGATCAATCAAGAGTTTTGCCAGGTTGTTCCAAGCCCTCTCAAAGTGTTCATCAGCGTTGATGGAACTCCTGTAAGCCTCCTCAGCCTCCTCATAGCGCCCGAGCTTGGAGTGGAGAAGATATCCAAGATTGTTTCGTGAAAATGGATCACTACTATCTAACTCAATCGCCGTGCGAAAAGCCGCTTCCGCTTCGACATACCGGTCTGTGTGATTCATGAGAAGGCTCCCGAGCGCGTTCCATGGATGCGGAAACGATCCATCCAGAAAAATCGCCATCCTGAAGGAACTTTCTGCTTCCTCGTAGCGGCCCAGTGTATCCGAGTATAGTCTTCCCAATCCGTTCCACGGAAGCGCGTAGTCTTTGTCCAATTCAATTGCTCGTTTGAGAGCTGACTCAGACTCTTCGTGGCGGCCTAGCTTTTCAGTAAGGAGGTTTCCCAAATTGTTCCACGGCCAAGCGAACGTGTTGTCTTGCTTGATAGCCATACGAAATGCAGCTTCTGCCTCTTCGTAACGTTCTAATTCCTTGAAAAGGAGCATCGCCAGCTCGTTCCAGCAAAGCGCGTATGTCTCGTCCAATTGAACAGCTTTTCGACATGCGGCTTCTTTCGTATCAAGCAAGTTAATTGGAATAAAACGTGCCAATAGAAATGCGGCTCGTGAACTCGAAGTCGTTTCGAGAGCGTCCTTCCATTGTTGGGCATCGCCAGTTTCTGTTAACAAACCTCGATAGAGACGCTGTTCGATCTCAGTTACAGCAAGTTCATCGAACTGTGAAACGAGACTTTCATGAGCAGAGCGGAAGACCTCCATTAACGATTTAACATCCGCTTTTTTCAATGATCCGACTCGCTTGAATCCGGACCGAACGGGCAAGAAAAATAGGCATGAGACCAATTGGCGAGCGAAGTCTTTCGGGTCAACTTGCGCGTTTTTAGGGACAAGTGATGGCAGGGTCTTGTCCCGAAATTCGAAGAAGTCGATCACTTCGCTTGGAAGATCGATTTCGAATATATCTTTGATATTGCTGCCGATCTTTTCACGCAACTGAAGTATCTGAAGTTGCGTGTGAGTGCAGAGTTCACGGGAAAGCGGACTGTTTCCGAGTGCTCTGGAGACGGCGAGACCGTAGTGCGCTTGTTCACCATCCATGTCCCGTCCGGAAAGGCTGCGAGCGATGCCATCCAATTCAGTCGGGGAATAGAACAGTTCCAAGAACGATGCCAGAGCTGCAATGGATCCCTGAGTCCGTCGGGAAGCAAAACGCATTAGAAACCAGATGTTGAAAAAGCGCTCCGCAACCTGCCAGCCGAGCTTTTTCTGGCCAAAGATGTCGACCCGCTCCACGACACCGCTTTCCTCCAGACGCTGAAGCGTCGAGGAGACCGTACCTTGGGGAAGCTGGGTTTGAGTTTCGATCACCTGCTGAAGCACGGGTTCCCATGAGAGCGCTAGAGCCGCGAAGATCTGCTGCCCTTTGTCTGAGAGTTGCTCCAATCGGCTTTGGTATAGCGGGGTCATCGCATCCAGCAGTGAACGCAAATCTTCCCACGCATCGCTACCTAAACCACGGGCGAAGAGTTCGTAAAGAAGCCCGACGGTGCGAGGATTTCCTCCAGTAAGAATGTGCAACGTTTTCAAGCGCCCTTCATGGCTGCAAATCATGGCGATGACATCCTGTCGTCCCTCGCGCTCGGCCGTGGTTTGGTAGATTTCACGGCATTCTTCGACGGTCAGGTTGTAAAGCACTCTGGCTTTGAACATGTCGAAGAAAGCCGAGTCGTAGTTCCCCAATGACTCAGGCATGGATAGACCAGCCGCCACGAAAATCGGAGCTCCCGAAGATTGCAAGAAAGCGCGCAAATCCCATTGATATGCCTCCAGCTTGCGCAACAGGAGGGGAAAATTGTCCAGAAGAAGGACCGGGCGCAGGCCAAGGCTGTGGCATTGCGCGGTCAACTCACGGCGACAGGCATTCGCAAGATCGGCCTCGTCGTTGTGCTGCTTCGGGAGCTGTTCGACGACGCGGTCGAGAAGCTGCGCGGCGGCGGGTTGTTTTCTCAGATCCAGCGCGGTCGCGAGAGCATCCAGAGCGTTGAGCCAGAAATCCGAAAGCCGCTCCACCATGACGTGCTGTTCTTCTGGGAAGGTCAGCGGGATGAAGCGCTCGCGATGAGGCGGCTTTTGCAGTTCCACTGCCAAACGATGAAGCAGGGTTGTTTTCCCCATGCCACGCTGGCCGATGATTATGTGGTGCTGTGGTGCCGCGTCTTCACGCTCAGTAACGACATCGGACACGAGGTTTTGAAATAGATCCCTGCGCGCAATGAACAGATTTTCGATTTGCTCTGGAGCGAGCTGCCCAGGATTATAGAACAGGGGTCGGAACTTAGAAGGCGGTGTGGTGGATGGGTTCATGCAACGAAAGGATTGGATTCAGCAGAATTCACGTTTCCAAAAATCGCGCAGCAAGGGGGATCTGAAGTGGTAGGCATCTTTTTCGTCGCGCATCAGGTAGCCGTCGTTCATCAGAAGGGACAACAGATCCTTGGTGGCGCGTTCCAATTCACGAGAATCGCCGCTGGTGGGTCGGGATGATACTATTTTGGTCACAATGGTGCCGCGTTTCAGTCCGGAATCCTTTTTGGCAACCCAGCCGAGAATGTCTCGGGCTTGCTGGGCGCGGAGTTTTGAAAGTTGCTCGTCGAGCCGACTGTCCCAGTGATCGAAGTGGATTTTCCCCTCGTCGATCATTTGGTCGTAGGCTGCATCGGCATCCTCCACAGTGGGGTAATCGGGGTGCCGGCGTCGGGAGTAATCTTTGGGTTCGTGAAGCTTGATGAGGTGGAGTTGCACGAAATACGGCAAATGCCATTTTAGACGATCCAGCATCCGAGATTCGACAATTCCCGGAAGAGGCAGGCCGCAGTATTTGGCGAGCTCCCGCAAGAGTCCACGGGCATGCTCGTCAGAAAAGGCATGAATCGGTTGGTGGCTGAGACCGCTGAGAGAATGAGTCAGCCCCAGAGTGGCTACAAGAGTTTCCAATCCGATTGAGCCGCAATGGAACCAGGTGACTGGAAGGGATGAATCCTGCCGGAGATCTCGCAGCCAGTATAAAAGAGCAGAGATTTCCTGCTTCACTGCTGCTTGGCCGGCTCTGTCATCATCCGCGGAGAGTTGGAGTCGATTGAGAAAAATTGGAATTTCATCGGTGCCAAGCAGTAGGCGTCCTTTGTCGCTGTTGGCTGCGAGGCCTTTGAGGAGTTCGCGCAGGTCACGATCAAGCTCGGCAAAGGATGCGCCTCCTCCCGCTTGCATCACCAAGCCGATGTTCATGAACTTGACCTCTTTGACGCTCTGGCCGAACGCCTTGAGCTTGTCTTTCCACTTCCCGGTCCAGTCTTTGGATTGCGAAAGCTGTTCCTCTATTTTTCCGGTCAAGCATTCAAAGAAGTGCTGTGTGGTAGCGCAGCTCGAGAAATCCGCTTCCATCGTGGCCCAGCCCGAAGAACCTAAGCGACGCATGATTTCGCGCATCAGCGAAGTTTTCCCACAGCGCCGCGGCGCGACCAGATTGATGTGCTGACCTTGGTTTAAGAGCTCAGTCAGCCTGAGAATTTCGTCCACACGATTGTAAAAGTCGTCCCCCGTTACCGGGTTCCCGTCGTTCGGTTTCACAAACGAAAGTAAACATCAAAACGCGAGTTCGTAAATGAATTAATTTAAAAAAGAATTATTATCGGATTTCGCCAGAAAGGGGAAAGGGATCGGGCCTACAATTCAAATATTTTGTTCCTCGTTGAAAAAAATCCCCTACTCAAATATAACCACGCAGCCGGGGAACCAACACTCTCGCGCCTCAATTACACGGCGCATGCGGTGGCGTCAAGGGTGGGGCTCCCGGCGGTGCGATGAGAACGACACGATCGAACTTGCCGCGAACGAGGCTGGCATGTCTCGGCTGATTGCGCTGGAGGAGTAATTTGTCGCCTTCCAGAGTGAGTGAAACCTTGTCACCGGCCTAAAGATGCAGGGCTTTGCGAAAGCGGTTGGGAATGGCCAACTGGCCGTTGGGAGATCGTGGCGGAGCTCATGGACGAAGGCTTGCCCGCCTTACTGGAATTTTCAAGGAATGAAATTCTGCTAAGAATACGGGTTCGTTCCCTCATATTGCCTTTTTAATTCCGTTGGTGCTTTGTTGGATGCCTGATCGTTCGGAGAATCCGCGATCCACGCTGCGGTTTTATTCGGCTTCCAGTTCGCCTTCTTGAGCCGGGCCGGAGAGGCGTTGTTCAAGCAACCGGCGATGCTTGGTGACGCGGCCGCTGACGCGCTTGCGCCACATGCGAAAGCTGGAAGGTTTTAGTTCGCGGCGCATGATCGTGATCACTTCACGTTCGACGAGTCCCGTACGTTTATGGATTTCCTCAAAGGTGGTGCGGTCTTCCCAGGCGAGGCGAATGACGGTGGAAATTTGAGGCGGCGTGAGAGGCGATTTCATCGTTCGGCGGAGACGCTACCTTGCAGGCGTAGATGATTGCCCATCTTTTCCCAAAAAGGAAAAAAGCCTCTTCCTGACAGTGTGAAGGCATGGGCATCTGAGGCTCGACGGATCAGCGTGAGCTTGATGCCTGCGGAGGTGAGCAGCGGGCGGAGACGCGGCACAAGGTCTGCCACGGGTCCGACGGTGGGCGCAAACGCCGCGACTTCGTCGAGCGCGTGAATCGAGGCCCACTTGCAGATGCTGGCTGCAGGATCGGAATCCTCGCCCAGCACTGTCGGACACCGGAAATGCGCCGCCGCCCGGGCTAGGCCATCTGCGAGGACGGCATCCAGAGCCCCGATGTGCTGCTCACTGAGGGCGTAGCTCCCGGCGGTCAAAGACGCGGTGACGGCGACCGGTGTGAGATCCGCGAGGGGACCAACTTCAGGAAGCAGATCGTCCTCATGCATCCAAAGCCCGATCCGGCGGTCGCTGCGCGGAACCGTCGCCGCGTAATCCGGCAACGCCTGCGGGGAGGTTTCGGCAAACTCCGTGGCAACCGTCGGCA
Source organism: Chthoniobacterales bacterium (assembly GCA_038222685.1). Lineage (GTDB taxonomy): Bacteria > Verrucomicrobiota > Verrucomicrobiia > Chthoniobacterales > Terrimicrobiaceae > JBBRHN01. The sequence continues at coordinate 12,329 of JBBRHN010000001.1, forward strand.
AGACTGCCCCGTCTGCGATTCGTTCGCTGCCAGTGAGGTTTCGAAGTAATTCGGGTGCGTATTTTTCGATATTTGACTGTTTGACGAGGTAGGTTTTCCCAGGAGTCTGCAGACCGGCGACCCATCGCCACGAGAGCGTATTGCTGGCCGGATCGGCGTCAAGCAGGTGGCGGAAGAAGACGTCTGCGCCGAGTTCCCAAGGGAGGCGTTCGACGTGAATCCAAAAGCTGGCCCACCACATGCGGGCGTGATTGTGAAGATAACCGGTGTCGATTAACTCACGCGCGATGGCATCCATGCACGCGACGCCGCTCTCGCCTGCGGCGACCTTCAGCACGCGCTGCATCACGACCTCGGGCAAGTCTTTGTTCAATTCCTGCACACGTTGATGCCAGTTCCTCCACACGTCGGGTCGCATCTCCAGCCAGCCCTTCCAATACCTTCGCCAGCAGATCTCCTGCAGCCATTTCTCGACGTTCTGGAAGTCATAATTCCGCAGCGTGTCGCTCACCACTTCGTCTTCGAGAAGCAGCCGGTAGCGGAGTGCTGCACTGAGACGCGAGACGTTGTGGTGGAGGGGCTCGACATGATTTCGCCGACTGGAATAACGAACTAAGGTTGGCAGGAAGTCTGACCAGGCAGAGAGCGCGTCGCGGCGGGTTAGCGGGATGTGGGTCATAAGAGGGACGGTCGCCGGGTTACTTGGGCAACGACGGTTGAGCCGGTTTTTTCATGCGGCACCGGTCACTGCAAAATTTCACTTCGTCCCAAACGCGCTCCCACTTTTTCCGCCAGGAAAATGGACGCCCGCAAGTGACGCATACCTTTTCCGGGAGATGTTGTTTCTTCACGCCTTTCATTTCGCGGGGTTGTTCAAGGACTGCTAATAAACCATGACGTGGTCCTTTTCAACCGGGCGTAACGCCCGATGGTTGCACTTATGCTGGAATCACGCCTTGTCGCCCATGATCCAAGTGATAAACTTGAAACCATGAGCAGCACGATCACTCAACCCATTCCTAAGGACCTTCGGCAGCAAATGATCCAGCGCATCGAGTCTGCGCCTGAGCAGGACGTGGTATTGCTTCATGACATCTGGCTTTCGGTGGCCAAAGACCGAATCTGGCAGGAAATTCAGCAGGATGCGGCAGGGGAAAAGGAAGCGGGCAAGCTCGATCAAGTGCCTGACCTCGTGCGCAGGTATCGCGCCCGCCACGCATCGGCATGATTGTCTGCATCGACACCAATACGCTTATTCAAGGACGCGAACCGCGGCATCGTTACTTTCCAATATTGGACGCAGTGGTGGCTGGCAGACTGGATTAGGCCATCTCGAATCGAATCCTCGCTGAGTATGAGGAGATCGTTACGGCATCGGCGGGTGCCGCAGCTTGGACAAAGCTGGAGATGTTGATGGAGTTGATCGACGTGACCACGGGCAATCTGATCCGGGTGAGCCCGCACTTTCAGTTTCATGTGATTGGCAAAGACTCCGATGATAACGCCTTCACCGACTGCGCCATCGCTGCACACGCCGACTACTTGATTACTGAGGATCATCATTTCAACCTATTGGCAAATGCGGGATACAAGCCGCAGCCGATCACGCCATCCGCGTTTATAGATCGCTACCGGGGCGTTTCTGTTTAGTTGGAGCCCCCAGAGATCATAGTCCACCCCTATACAGACGTTATTTTTAGAAGAAGGTTGTCCCGACCACCATCTGGCTAGGAAGCGGGGCGGGAGAGGGTGCGAAGTCGGACTCGGACGTAGGCGATGATGGCGAGGTGGATTCCGATTCCGGCGGCGAGGCCGAGGGCGTGTTGCTGGGGCGTGGCTTTGCCGGTGAGGTGCATGGCCCAGAGCGCGAGGATGCTGATGGGCAGGAAGAGGACGATGGCGGTGACCAAGCCCGGATTGTAGCGGCGGAGGGCCACGGCTTGGACAATGTGAATGAGGGCGTTGACGAGCGTGAGGTAGATGCCGATGAGTCCGAAGCCGATACCCGCGAAAAAGGCGAGGGAGATGGAGAGGGCGTTGACGCCCCAGACGCCGACGGTGTTGATGAAGCAGACGGCACCTTCCGATAGCACGGGTTGGCCTTTGCCGAGGGTCTCGTTAAAGAACGTGCGGAAGCGGTCGTGATTATGCTCCTCAAACTGGTGGAGCATGTAGATGGGCAGTTGGAGGAAGACGAGGGTGAGAGCAAGCGGCCAGGCGAAGCAGATGACCGGCGATAATGCTAAGATAAGGATTCCGGCGAGGGTTCCGCCGTAGACCCAATATTTGATGATTCCTTGCATAGATCTCAATGGCTAGAGGCCGCCATGTTTCCAGATTGAGAACACGAGACGAAGGCACATGTAAGCACCGAAGAGGAGTCCGATGATGCCGGGGATGCTCACTCGTTCGAGGTGAGGGGGGACGGAGGCCAGCACGACTATGCTGGAGCAGATGAGCACGGCGGCGGTGAGGATGGCGTTGGCAAGGCGGTTGGCGATGGAGTCGAGGGTGACTCGGAGAGGTTCGAAGCCTTTGGGGTCGATTTTGTGTTCGAGCGGGATGCTGAGTTTTCCGCGGCGGATGCTTTGGTAGAGCTGGCGGAAGTCAGCGGGGAAATCGCGGAGGAAGTCGAGGGCCTCGATGGCGACACCTTTAAGAATGCCGCCGACTCGCCCGGCACCGAATTTGCCAAGGAGAACGCGCGTGGCGTAGGGTTCGCCGAGTTTGATAAAGTTGAGCTCGGGATCGAGGGAGCGCCCGATGGCTTCGACTTGGGCAAGCGCTTTGATGCCGAGATAGAAGGCAGGCTTCATGCGAAGATGATTATCGCGAAGGAGGTCGAGGAGGCTGTTGAGAACGGCTCCGAGGCTGATCTCGCTGAGTGGGCGGCTGAGGTTTTGCTCGGCAAACTTTTCGACTTCGGCCTGGAGGAGCATTTGATCGTGCGCGATTCCCTCTTCGGAAAGATCGAGAATGGAGCGGGTGGTCTGGTTGTGATTGCGTTCGCCGAGACCGCTGACGAGGAGGGCGATGCTCTCGCGCATTTGGGGCGTGAATTTGCCCATCATGCCATAGTCGAAAAGCACGATGCGGCCATCGGAAAGGATCGTCATGTTGCCGGGGTGGGGGTCGCCGTGGAAAAAACCGTGCTCGAAGATTTGCTCGTAGATGAGGCCGGTCATGGTGACAGCGAGTTCCTTGGGATCGGTGCCCTGAGCGATGAGGCCTTTGGTGTCAGTGATGGCTACGCCGTGGAGGAAGTCCATCGTGAGCACACGGGACGTCGAGCGGTCGCGGTAGATTTTTGGAATGCGAATGGTAGGGTCGCCCTCGAACTGATCCGCGAAGCGTTCGGCGTTGGAGGCTTCGTTTTCGAAGTCGAGTTCGCGTTGGAGGGTTTCGGTGAATTCCTCCACGAGGCCGGTGGGGTTGAGCCCGGCGGCTTCGGGCACGTGTTTTTCGATAAAGCGGGCGAGATCGTGAAGAATGGCGACGTCGAGGGCGATGGTCTTCTCGATGTCGGGCCGTTGGACTTTGATGGCGACCACGGTGCCGTCCGGAAGTTTGGCGCGGTGGACTTGGGCAATGCTGGCACTGCCGATGGGTTTATCTTCGAAGTGCCGGAAGAGAGAACTGACAGGATGGCCGAGTTGCTCTTCGATGATTTTCTTGGCCTCGGTGCCGGGGAACGGCGGAACGCCGCTTTGGAGTTTCGTGAGTTCGATGAAGTATTCGTCGGTAATGACGTCGCGTCGGCTGCTGAGGATTTGGCCGAATTTAATAAAGGTGGGACCGAGTTCTTCCAGTGCGAGGCGGAGACGGACGGGGAGGGGTTTGGAGAGGATGTCGCTGTCGGGATGGAGGCGAATCGTCGCGTCCTCAATCTTCAAAAGATGTTGGAGCGCGACAAGGCGAAGGACATCGGCAAATCCGTATTTGAAAAGGATGCCAACGATTTCGCTATAGCGGGGAATGTGGTTATAGAGGTCAACCGCTGAGCGCAGGGTGTCGAAGATCACGCGGGCATCCTATCGAATGCCGGGGCGGTGCAAAGCAAGGAATTCCCGATGAAAGTTTGCATTCGACCGGGGGCGGACGTTGCTCCAGACTCAACGAAATGACTTTTCAAGCCAAAATCGATCAAGACATCAAGGCGGCGATGCTCGCCCGCGAGGCCGCTAAACTCAACGTTCTGCGTATGCTGAAGTCGGCGCTTATGAATGCGACGATTGAAAAACATGGCGCAGGGGGCGTGCTTGACGACGCCGATGCGCTGGCGATTGTGCGCAAAGAGATTAAGAAGCGGCAGGACTCAGTGGAGAGTTTCGAGAAGGGCGGGAGGCCCGAGATGGCGGCCATCGAGCAAGACGAAATCACTCTGCTGACGACGTATTTACCGCAGGGATTGTCCGAGGCCGAAATTGCCGGGATCGTGCAGGATGCGATCTCGGAGGCGGGAGCGACGACGCGGCAGCAGATGGGCGCGGTGATGAAAATCGTTTCTGCGAAGGCGGCGGGCCGTGCGGATGGGCGGGCGTTGAGCACCGAGGTGCAGAAGCAACTCGGGGCTTAGTCTATTGCGGCGGAGCGGGCGCGAGTTTTTTGACTGCCTGCCAACCTTCGAGGGAGGAGGCTTTCGCTTCGTCCCAACGTCGATCCTCGGCGTCTTTGCGCGCCTGTGCGAATTTTTTGGCGGCTGGCAGACAGGCTTCTGCAGAGAGACCGTAGAGGACGGCAAGGCGCTCCGAGATCGAGGCGGTGAGTTGGGCGCGTTTGGAGTGGTCGACTTGGAGCATCCATGTGCCGAGCTCCATGCGGGCGAGCGCGTCGGGATCGAATGTCGCTTTTGTGCTGTTCTTGAGGTTGACGTAGAAAGTGCGTAGCGGGACGAGGGCGTTTTCCTGCTCGGAGGCGTCGGGGGCATTAAAAAAAATGCTGAGTGCGCGGGCCATGTCGAGGGCCATCATCATCGAGGCGACGGGCGTAATGCCGTATTGCTGGTGGTAGAGTTCGAAGAGTAGCGGGAGCAGGGAAAGGTGTTTTTTGGACGCGGACTCCTTCCAGACGGCAATCTGGATGTCGGACATGCGCTGCGCATCGAAGCCCGCGAGAGACGGGGTGCGAGGCCAGAAGCAGTAGGCGATGGCGGCAATGACTGCCAAGAGGAGCAGACGTTTGAGGGTGAACAACATCCTGAGGATTTTGTATCCCAACGAATCAGGTCTGGAAAGAGAGTTTTTTTGATGTGGCATCTGGCGGAGGCATGTGAGCGTAATCGAAGCGTGCTAAAATCTGATCGAAGCGTAGCGGTGATTGGGGCAGGAGTTGCGGGAGTCGCTGCGGCGCGGGTGCTCGCGGAGGCGGGGCATCGCGTGGTGGTTTTTGAAAAATCGCGAGGGCTTGGCGGGCGTTGTGCCACGAAGCGGTGGGAGGGAAACGCGGTGGATCACGGAGCGCAGTATTTCACGATGAGGGATCCGGCGTTTCGGGAGGCGATGCACGCTGGCGTGGACGAGTTGAGGGAGATGCTGGCTCCGATTGTGACGGAAACCGGGGCGTCGCTTCCTGGCGAGACCAGATACTATTTACGGAGCGGCAACAGTCGACTCGCGAGGATCCTGGGGGAGGGGTTGGATGTGCAGACCGGGGTGGAGGTTGCGCCGTCGGCAGGGCGTGAGTTTTTCGGCGAGAAATTTGATGTTGTCGTAAGCACGGCGCCGTTGCCGCAAACCCGGCGACTGGCTGGAATGCCGGAAGAGCCTTCGGAATACATCCCGTGTTTGACGGCGTTGTTGCTTTACGAGGGCGCGCCGGCGAGGGTGGGTGCGGAGCGTTATGGCGTGACGGATCGCTCTGGGCATCCGCTCGCGTGGTCCGCCTGCGAGAATCACAAGGAGGGACGCGTTCAGGCTGGGGTTACGGTTTTTGTGGCGCAGGCGTCTGAGGGATTCAGTCGCGAGTATTTGGAGGCGGACTCTGCGGTGTGGAGTGCGATGCTGCGAGGAATGGTCGAAGAGCGATGGGGAGTGAAGGCGGATCGTTTGCTGAAAGTTCAACCGCACCGCTGGCGGTATGCGCGGGTGGGCGAGGCGGTGACGGTGCCTGAATTGCCTCCGGGTTGGTTTTTTGCTGGAGACGCGTTGAAGGAATCGCGGGTCGAGTCCGCTTGGGTGGCCGGGCGGGATGTGGGGCGTCAAGTGGCGTCATTCCTCTCGGAATGAGACCTTGGCGTTTGTGAGGAGGTAGTTTGAGATTTCGGCGGTGAAGATTTCGCCAAACTCTTCGAGTTTGCGTTCGCCAATGCCCGTGATGCCGCGAAGTTCGGCTGGCTTGCACGGATAAGTGCGGGCCATTTGGCGGAGGGTTGTGTCGCCCATGATGACATACGCGGGGACGCTGCGTTCGTCGGCGAGGCGCTTGCGGAGACGGCGGAGACTTTCGAAAAGCGTTTCGTCGCATTCGATCTGGCCGGTGCGCGGGGTCGAGCGTTTGGTCGAGGAGATAGATTTTGTGAGGGAGATGATTCGGCGGGACTTGAGGGCTTCCACCCCGTCCTCGGTCAGGGCGATGGTTGGGAATTCGCCGGGCTCCTGACAAATGAGGCCCATGCGGATTAGTTCGCGTCCGATGGCGGCCCATTCGGGACGGCTGAGTTCTTTTCCGATGCCGTATGTTGAGAGGCTGTTGTGTCCCCAGCGGCGGATTTTTTCGGTGTCGGCACCGGTGAGGATTTCGATCAAGTGATTGAGCCCGACGCCGAAGCGCGCGCCCTGCCTGACGCGATAAACGCAGGAGAGGAGTTTCTGTGATTGCGTGGTGCCGTCGTAGGCGGCACGGGGTTCGAGGCAGTTGTCGCAGGCGTCACAGGTCGTGGCGACGGCGGATTCTCCAAAGTAAGAGAGCAGTTCGTGCCGACGGCAGGTCGCGCACTCGGCGTAATGCATCATTTGACGCAATTGCGTGCGGGCGATTTGTTGCTCGTTGGCACTGGTCATCTCGTCGATGAAGTGCGTTTGTTTTGCGGCGTCGCCGGGATTGAAAAGCAGGAGACAATCGGAGGGGAGGCCGTCCCGACCGGCGCGGCCGGTCTCTTGGTAATAGCCTTCGAGATTTTTCGGAAGATCGTGGTGGATGACCCAGCGGACGTTCGGTTTGTTGATGCCCATGCCGAAGGCAATCGTGGCGCAAACGATGCGGGCCTCGTCGCGGAGGAAGAGTTCCTGATTGGCACCGCGCTCGCTCGCAGTGAGGCCTGCGTGGTAGGCGACGGCAGTGAAGCCGCGGCTGGTGAGGCTCTCGGCGAGTCGATCCGCCGAGGCGCGTGTCGCGCAATAAACGATGCCGCTGTCGGCTGGGCGTTTGCGGACAAACTCGCTGACCTGCTCTACGGCGCGGTCTTTTTGAGCGACGCGGTAGAAGAGATTGGGGCGGTTGAAGCTGGCGACAAAAATCTCGGGCTCTTTGAGGCGAAGGTGACGGATGATGTCTTCACGGACGCGTTCTGTTGCCGTGGCCGTGAGTGCTGCGACGGGGACGTTGGGAAGGAGCTCGCGGAGCTTGGCAATCTGGCGGTATTCCGGACGAAAATCGTGACCCCATTCGGAGATGCAGTGGGCCTCGTCGATGGCGAGGGCTTGGACGTTCCATGCGAGGAGGTTTTCGCGCCAATTGTCGAGCATGAGACGCTCGGGTGCGGCGTAAAGGAGGCGGAATTTGTTTTCGTGAAGACCGCGCAATCGCGAGCGGGCCTCTTCGGCTTTGAGAGAGGAATTGAGAAACGTCGCAGCTACGCCCGCGGCTTCGAGTTGATCGACTTGATCCTTCATCAGCGCGATAAGCGGTGAGACAACGACCGTGAGGCCTTCTCGCAGCAGGGCGGGAAGCTGGAAGCAGAGAGATTTTCCACCTCCAGTGGGGAGAAGCGCGACGACATCGCGTCCGGCGAGCGAGGCTTCGATGATTTCGCGCTGCATGGGGCGGAACTCGTCGTAGCCGAAAGTTTTTTTCAGCGTTTTGCTCAGGGTGTCCATTTGTTATGAGTCCAAGGCAAGGACGGTTGCCGTTCCGTCGTCCAACCCGACGGCCAGCCAATCTTTGGTGGGATGCCATGCAAGGCAGGAAATGCCTGCGTCGAGGCGGAGGCGTTTGCGTTTCGCCTCGGCACCCTCGAATGTGAAGATGAGCAAACAACCCGTTCCGTCGCCAGTCGCAAGGCGTCCGGACGGTGATGCAAAAACGGCTGCGGTGATGTCTCCATCGTGACCATCCAATTGAATCGGAGTCACGCCCTCGGGACCGGTTTTTCCGGTGCATGGCCAAATCGTAATGACGGGGCCACCGCCGGTGGCGAGTTGGGTCCCGTCGACAGAGAAAGCCATGGCTCGGACTTTGGTTTCGTAGCCCTGAATGTGAAGCGGGTGGTCGCGGGAGAAGTCGTAAACATGAACGCTCGACGTCTGATCACCGGTCGCCAACCAGCGTCCGCATGAGCTCCAATCGACGAGCAGGCTCGCACCGCCCCAATCGAAGCGGGCGAATGGTTCATCGGCACCCAGCTTCCACATTCGAGCACCGCCGGCACCGACGACAGCGACTTGCGAGGAGTCGGTGGGATTCCAGGCAAAGTCCGCGACAGCGCATGACAACGAGTTGAGGCCTTTGACGGCCTTGCCAGTGCGATCAAAAACAAGCAATGCCTTGCCCTGTCCGGCTGCGAGCTGTTTCCCGTCGGGGCTGGTTTTGAGATGCTCGATCATCCCGCGTTCGGCGTGGATTTCTTGAGCGTTCCAACGAATTTTCCCGTCGAACCCGCAGGTTGCGAGCGCTCCGCCAAACCAGGCCGACTCGCCATTGCCCAGCGCGTGCCCTGGCAGCGTCGAGAGTTTTTGGTCGGCAAGGTCGATGATGGAAATCTCGCCCGTCGATGGCGTGACGGCCAGAAGGTCATCTTGCCAAGCGAGGCTGAGAACATTGTCATCCGCCGTGATGGAACTGAGTCGTTTCACGCGAGGCAGGATCGGAAGCCGCTTTCGAGAGCTTTGCGGTCGAGATTGCGACCAATGAAGACGAGGGAGTTTTTTCGTGGTCGCGAGGCCCATGGGCCGCCATTGGCTGCGTCGATGAGCATGTGAACGCCCTGGAAGATGACGCGGTCGGGGTTGCCGGAGAGGGCGAAAATGCCTTTCATCCGAAAGATATCCGCACCTTGCTCGCGAACGACGGTGCTGAGCCAATCGTTGAGCTTGCGCCCGTCGCATTCTCCGAGACGTTCAATGCCGACGCTGGTGACGAGTTCGTCGTGTTCGTGATCGGGTTTGAAGGCCCGTTCGACGAGCGGCGTGATTTTCTCGCCCTTGGCAGAGAAAACCATTTCCATCTCGTCAGGGTGGTGCTCGGTAAACACGGCGATGTGCGAGGTGTCCCCTGTTTTGAGATTCCAACTCTGTGTGCCTGGTTTGAGGATTAAGTCACAGAGTTCGCCGCTTGCGGTGAGCGTTGAGCCGGGGAGGAAGTCGGGGGCGTCATCGGAAAAGGCGCGGACAGCTTGCTCCGTTGCCAAGGCGAAGTCGTCGGGTCCGCTCACAGGAAAGATGGCGACGGACATCGAGGGATCGGGAGCCGATTTTGTAACAACCGAAAGGCTTGAACCTTTGACGGGAAACACGCCGCCCCATTCAAAGGGATACTCGGGTTCGAGAAAGTGGGGATCAACTTCCATCGCGTGGTCGAGATTAAAGCCGCCGATGCCGAGAACGGTTGAGATGGAGATGTCGGCGTTTTGGGTGCGCTGAATCTTTGCGAGAGCGTTCATTCCGCGAATGCGATTTTCGAGTGCCGAGAGTGCGGCTTCGTCCACGAGATCGGTTTTGTTGAGGAGGAGGAGATCGGCGAATGCGATTTGTTCGCGGGCTTCGTCGCTGTCGTCGAGGTGTTCGAGGATGTGTTTGGCATCGACGAGGGTGACGATGCCGTTGACGTGGAGTTTTTCCTTCATCTCGTCATCGACGAAAAACGTCTGCACGACGGGCCCCGGGTCGGCGAGGCCGGTGGTTTCGATGAGGATGTGGTCGAATTTGTCTTTACGCTTCATCAAGTTGCCGAGGATGCGAATGAGGTCGCCGCGGACGGTGCAGCAGATGCAGCCGTTGTTCATTTCGAAGAGTTCCTCGTCGGCGTTGATGACAAGTTCGTGGTCGATGCCGACTTCGCCGAATTCGTTTTCGATGACGGCGATGCGGAGACCGTGTTCCTCGGTGAGGATCCGATTGAGGAGAGTGGTTTTGCCGGCTCCGAGAAAGCCGGTGAGGATCGTGACGGGCGTAGTGTCCATCCCGCTAGAGAAGCGGGGCTGCGCGGTGATGCAAGAAACTTGTGGAGAATTTACGTTGCCGATCGGGCGAGCTTCTCGAGAAAACCGTCGGCCCATTTTTTGATGTCGGGCGGCATTTTGACGAGTTCGGGCCACCCGCGCGTGTATCCCTCGGTGGGGAGTTTGCGTGTGGCGTCGAATCCCATGTGCGAGCCGACGGTGGCGATGGTCGGCGCGTGATCGAGCGAGTCGGAGGGATTTTTGACGAATGTCGAATCGCGCTGCGGGTCGGTATTGGCGCACAGTCGGAACAAAACTTCGCTCGTGTTATGGACATCGCAGTCGTCATCCACGACGACGATGTATTTGGCGAACATCATTTGCCCCATGCCCCACAGCCCGTGCATGATTTTGTAAGCCTGCATCGCGTATTGCTTGCGAATCGAAACGAAAACGAGGTTGTGGAACACGCCTTCCGCAGGAAGTGCCATGTCAACGATCTCGGGGAAATTCATTTTGAAGACCGGGAGGAATACGCGCACGCTGGCCTCGCCCATGTAAAAATCCTCCATCGGCGGGATGCCTACAATCGTTGCCGGGTAAACCGCATCGCGACGATGGGTGATCGCCGTGACGTGGAAAA
>JBBRHN010000002.1:0-23089 GCA_038222685.1 Chthoniobacterales bacterium
CTAATTCAAGCACATTATCTCATGATTATAATTTCTTAAGTGCAAAATTCGCTTGCCGCGCATGAATCATTATCTCATCCTATCAGTAATGATCGATTTTCTTGCGCTCTCCGGGTTTCTCCGACATCACTTGCTGACGGACGTCATGCCCTTCTGGACGCGCCATGCCGTGGACGAGGAAAACGGCGGGCTTTTCACCTGCATCAGCGACGAGGGCAAGATCGCAAGCCGGGACAAATACCTTTGGTCGCAAACACGCGCCTTGTGGACATTCTCGGCTCTCTGCCGCCGGATCGAGCCGCGTAAGGAATGGCGGGCCATTGCGGACGGACTATTTGCGTTTCTCGCTGCACATGGCCGCGACGAGAACGGGCACTGGGTCTTTCACACCGATGAGAAGGGAACGATCATTGAGGGCGCGACCAGCATTTACACCGAGTCGTTCGCGATTCTGGGATTGACCGAGTATTTCCTCCTCACGCAGAGCCCCGAGGCCCTTCGCCTGGCCCTGGAAACCTGCGATTCGGTTTCCGTCCGGCTGGCGCATCCGGGATCGTATCCCACCGCACCCTATCCCACGCCCAAGGGCATGAGGGCGCACGGCGAGGCGATGGCGTTTTCCTTTGCCTTCACCGAACTCGGCCGGGCCGCCGCGCGCGAGGACATCGTGGCCGCAGGCCGCCGGCTGGGCACGGAAGTTCTCGAGCATTTCTGGAAGCCGGAGAAATCCGCCTTCCTGGAATACATCACCCTGGAAAATGACTTTGTCGATTCCCCCGAGGGCCGTGCCATGGTGCCGGGCCACGGCATCGAGTCGGCCTATTTTCAAATCCTCAACTTCCGCGACGCCGGCGAGAAACGCCTGACGAGGCGGGCCTGTGATGCCATCCGCATTTGCTGCGAGCGAGGGTGGGACGAGGAGTTTGGCGGATTGTTTCTCGGCATAGATGCCTGCGGTCGCAAGCCGGTCTATTGGAAAAACGCCACCATGAAACTCTGGTGGCCGCATACCGAAGCGCTGGCCGGATGCCTGCTGGCCTGGGAAACCTGCGGCGAAGAGTGGTGCCTGCAGTGGTATCGCAAAATCCACGACTACGCGTTCGCCAAATTCCCCGTTCCGGGGCACGGCGAATGGACCCAGCGCCTCGACCGCGCAGGCCATCCTGCCACCAACTTGGTCGCCCTGCCGGTGAAGGATCCCTTCCATCTTCCCCGCGGCCTGATTTATTCCATCGAGTCTCTCAACCGCATTCTCGGAAAATAAAACGCATCGGCATCCCCATCGGCACCGGAAAAATTGGCCCTGTCTATCACGAAGTATTGCGGTTCGTGGAATCCTGAAATCACCAAGGTCAAGCGCGGAGAAGAGGAAGTGGACGTGCCGGCCGGCGGATGGATTGACGGGCTAAATTTTTACGCGCTCTCCACAACCATGCCGGTCTCTATAATGCGAAATTCAATCCGCCGTCCGGGCCGGACAAAACCGCGGGATGGGCCAGGGGCGCGTGGTTCATCGAAACCGATGCCAAACCCTCTGCCAAATGCCGACATCATTGGACAAAAAGGACAGCCAAGAATTTATCCTCATCGAAAACATTCTTCTGAAAAAACCGTAGCCACCGGGCCAGTGCGAAACCGAGGCCGTCGGCGGCGCTGGTCGTCCGGAGCGCCCTTATCCGGTGAGGGATGATTTCATCAAGGCATTTTCGGGCGTTTCCAAGTGGAAAAATCGTGCAGAAAATCCACCACGGAATCCGCCAGCAAAGCGAAAAGACTTTCGCCTTTTTCCGCAGTGGCCAGTTCGGGCGAACCGAGCGCTCCCGTGGTGCTGAGTTGATCGAAGGACTGAGCGACAGCGACACGGGAGGGCACGTAGTTGAGCGGATCGTAATACTTCGAAACCACATGGCGCGTCTGTCCGCGGCGGCTCGGTTTCACCCAATCCACCCGCAGGCGCAGCATCAACGAAGTCTCATATTCGCAGGCGTGAGAAAGCTTCGGAGTTTCCATGAATTTCTGTGCGGCCAGTTCCTTCGCGGCGAGGTTCCAATAGCTCGCCGCCGCCACCCAGGGTTCGGGATGCCGGAGATTAACGCGATAGAGCGCCTCGGCAAACGGAGTTTGGTTTCCCCCGTGGCAGTTGAGCAGAAAGATGCGCCGGAAGCCGGATTCGATTAGGCAATCCAGCAAGTCCTCGATCACGCGGGTGTAGGTTTCCGAGCTGATGCTCAATGCGCCGGGAAATCCACGGTGATGATGCGACGATCCGCACCAGAGCGTGGGCAGGAGCATTACGCGCTTGGGCAAGGCGACCTCCACCCGGCGGGCCAGTTCGTCTGCGATGGCGGTGTCTGTCGCCACCGGAAGATGGTTTCCATGCTGCTCGATGGCGGCCAGGGGTAACACGGCGATGGCTTTGCTGGCCAGCCGCGCGAGGTCGCTAGAGGTGTGATCGGTATAAAGCATGTCAGTCCAACACGGCGACGCAGTCGATTTCCACGTCAATCTGCAAAAGCTGCGCGCCGATGGTTGTGCGGCTAGGTTTGTGCGCTCCGAAGAAAGCCTCGTAAGCCGTATTCATGGCGGCGAAAGTTTGCTGATCGAGCGGCTGGAGATAAACGCGGCAACTCACCACGCGCGAGCGATCCGTCCCGGCCGCGCGCAAGACGCGGTCAATGCATTCGAGAGTGAGCCAGGTTTGCGTGGCGATATCGCCCCGCGCGAAAGCCTGGAGCGAGGGCTCGTAGGGCCCCTGGCCCGAGACATAAAGACAGCGCCCCCCGGCGATCACCCCCTGCGAAAAGGGGCCGCGGGGAACAGGGAGACCATCAATGGCGGGCAGCAATGTGGGTGCAGGCATATCGTCAGGCGGCGGGCAGCAGATTCGGAAGATAGCCAACGAAGCCAGTAACTTTCCAGCCTGCAGAAGTTTTTTTCAGGAAATAGAGCGTCTGCCAAAGGAGGCGAACCGGCTCGCCGGTGACAGGCTCCAATTGACCGTCGAATTTCTTGTGGGCCACCGCGCGTGAACCGCTGATCTCGATGTCGCGCATGGTGCAGATTTCAAAAAAAGCGTCCAGAAGAGCGGTCTCCTTGAATTGGGTTTGCTGGAATTCTACGGCCTGCTTGAGCCACTCCTCGCGGTAGCTCGCCAGGTCGGAAAATTTCAGGCGCCAGCGATCTGGATTCGGTTGTTTTTCTCCGTCCAGACCATAAAATTCCTCCGCGCAAAAGTCCGGCGCGGTCAGCGACCAATCGGCGGCGAGAAACGCCACGAAGTCGCGCCGCATGAGGATTTCCCAAATGGCATGCCGGTCGGCGTCCTCGGGAAAGGGGTTTTGCGAGCGTGGCGTCATTCGACAACAAAGTGGTTGGTACGAAGACGGGCCAGCGCGTCCAGATCGAGATCCACACCGAGGCCCGGACCTTCCGGCACCCGCACCCGGCCCGCCTCAAAATGCAGCGGCTCGACGAGGAGATCGTCCTCTCGCACCAGTTCGCCAAAAATATCCGAGGGCAGAGTGGCCGACTCGCAGGCTGCGCATTTGTGTACATAGCTGGCTTCGAGCAAACCAAGGTCCACCTCGCTGCCGTGCCAGAACGGCTTGCGGGCGAAGTCCGCCATGACGGCGAGGCGTTTCACGGGAAAAACACCGCCGTTGAAATTGAAATAGTCGCAGGCCTCCAGCCGCAGCGCCCGCACGATGTCGGTCGCGTGTTGATAACCCATTTCCTGATACGGCAGCGCGATGTGGAGCGCGAGCGGGATCGAAATCATCCCGCGCAGGAGGGCCAGCGATTCCAAATCCCAGCGGGAGATCGGATCTTCCAGACACAGCACGTTGCCCACTTTGGCTAGTTCATCGGCCAGGCGGCGCGCGGTCGGCACGTTGTGAAAACGCTGATTCGGATCAAGGATCACGCGGAAGTCCGATCCGCAAGCCTCCCGAACCGCCTCGCACCATTCCACCACGGGATCGGTGTCCTCGCATTTGAATTTGATGCAGTCGAAGCCCTTGTCCCGGCCCTCGCGGGCCTTGCGCGCGGCATCGGCCACGGTGCGGTGCCCGGTCCAATAACCACAGGCCACTTCGTCGCGATAGCGTCCGCCGATCAAATCGCAAAGCGAGATGCCGCGCCGTTTTCCCACCGCATCCAGCATGGCCAGCTCAAAGCCGTCATGAAGCCGGCCCGAGGGTAGCGGCAACGCTTGCAGGTTGGCCTTTGCCAGATCGAACCCCACAAGCCCTCGTGCCACGGCCGCCACGGCATCGGCGGAGACTCCGCGATAAAATTCCCCCAGACCCGTGATGCCCTCATCGGTTTCAAGCCGCAGGATCACCTTGGGAATTTCATCGAACTGCACGCTCCAGGAAGCTCGACCGCCATAAGGCAGCATGTGCAACGGCTTATCGAGCTCCGGGCTGTTCACGCTGTCCGGGCGCGCCCGCACCACCACTTCATCAAAAAGGAGACGCCGGATTTTCATTGTTCGTTGTTCCAAAGCAGGGCGGTTGTGCCACCGTCAATAAAGATTTTTTGTCCGGTAATGGCGCGGGCCTTGTCCCCGAGGAGAAAAGCCACGAGATGCCCGACATCCTGCGGCGTGGCCAGGTCCGGCAGGCATTGGCGCTCGCGGGAAAAATCGTCCATCCACTTGCGCGCGTCCGGCACGAGATTGGCCAGCAGGGCCTCGTTCTGCGGACTTTCCACCAAGCCGGGATGGACAATGTTGGCCCGCACACGGTGGCGTCCATAGTCCACGGCGATGCCCCGGGTGAGGCCCTCGAGCGCCGCCTTCGTCGCGGCGTAAAGCGCGAATTTCTGCGCACCCAGCATGGCATGGACGGACCCGATGTTCACAATGGCTCCGTGGCTTTCCATCAGCGAAGGCAGGGCCGCCCGGATGAAGCGAAAGGACGCCAGAAAATCCACGTTGAAAAGAGCAAAAAATTCCTCATCCGTTACCTCTCCGGCGATCTTGGTCAGACCGACCCCGACGTTGTTGACAAGGCCGTCAATGCGTCCGAATCGTTCCAGCGCGGCCCGCACAGTTCGTTCCGGCGCATCGGGCGCGGTCACATCCAAGGGGACAACGACAACCTCTGCGGGATGCAAACGCGTCGCCAGCGCCTCGCCTCGCTCCGGCTTGCGATCCGTAATCACAACCGCCCAGCCCTCAGCGCAAAGGATTTCCGTGAGGCCGTGGCCAATTCCCTCCCCTGCTCCCCCGGTGACGATTGCAACGCGTTTGGTCATTGATGGACATTCAGGCAATACGAATTTGTGAAACCCGGCAAGAGCTAGTGGCTTATTTGAGGAGAATTTTTATTGCCAACATAAATCATTAGCCCATCCTTATGTGATTATGCGTGAAACTCAAGGTCTCTTTTGGGGAGACATTCATAATCACAACGAGGTCGGGTATGGCAAGGGCTCGCTGGAGCGTTCCTACGAAATCGCGCGCGCGTCACAACTTGATTTCTACGCCTTCACCCCGCACGCGTGGTGGCCGGATTTGCCGGAGGACGACCCCGCCGTGGCAAAACGTCACCGGGACGGATTTGATTTGGTGCAGCGTGAGTGGGCAGCTGTTTTGGCCAAAGCGAACGCAGAAAACGCGCCCGGCGAGTTTGCGGCCTTTTGCGCCTTTGAATGGCACTCCAGCCGCTACGGTGATTATCATGTTCTGCTGCCGGGAGGCTCGGGCGCGATTTGCCGGGCCGCGGATGTCGGAGAACTCCAGGCTTACGCTCGGCGCACCGGAGCCCTCATGATCTCCCACCATCTCGGCTATCGCGAAGGCTGGCGCGGGGCGAACTGGGGGAGCTGGCGCGCGGATGTCTCGCCGGTGGCGGACGGGTTTTCCGAACACGGCAACGGGATCGAGGCCGACACCCACCTTGCTATGGTCACGCACTCAATGGGCGGGGTGGAACGCTCGCAAACCCTGCTGGAGCAATGGAAACGCGGAGGCATCGTCGGCGTGACGGGATCGAGCGATAATCATTGGGGATATCCCGGCAGCTATGGAGAGGGCCTCACCGGAGTGTGGGCTGGTGGGCTGACGCGGGAGGAAATTTTCGCGGCTTTGCGGGCGCGCCACACGTTTGCCGTTTCCGGCGACCGCATCGAGGCGCGGCTGGAATGCGGCGACGGCATGATGGGCGACATCCTGCCGCCGGAATCGCAAAGAAAACTTCGATGGAAAGCGCGCGGATGGGCAGAGCTGGCTGGCTGTGAAATATGGAAAAACGGTCTCCCCTGGCGGCGTTGGTTTCCATCGGCACAGACGGAGGGCACGGAATTTTTGCTCCGGTTGGAATTCGGCTGGGACGGCATGAATTCGCAGGAGGTGACGGATTGGCAAATCGCTCTGGAAGTCACGGACGGCGAGATCCTTTCCGTCATGCCCGCCTTCTGCGGCGGCGGCGGCAGCGTCGAAAAAATCAACCGCCTCACCGAGTCCTCGCCCTCGCGACTGAACCTGTCGGCCTTCACCTCCCGCGCGAACTCACGTCCAACGTCGGCAGTTGCCCTTCGGGTTCGGGGCAGCGCGAAAACCCGGCTGCGCCTCGAGGCGGCGGCTGGCAAAGGCGGGTGCAGATTGGAAGGTTCGCTTGCGAGCCTGCAGACCCGCACGGAGTGGGGCGCCGTCTCCGGGATTTTTTCCGCTCCCCGGATTTCCCTCGGATCGGCGGTGCCTGCGGCAATGGCTGAAGGCGATGCCGTTTTCGAAGATACCGAAACCGGACGCGACGATTTTTATTTTTTGAAAGTGCAGCAGCGCAACGGGCAGTGCGCCTGGACTTCGCCCCTGTGGTTCACGGAGCGAACGCCATGATGGACTTTCTTGCCTTGCGGACATTTCTTCGCGGCCACCTGGTGAACGACGTCATGCCGTTCTGGATGAGGCACGCCGTGGACGAAAAAAACGGCGGCATCTTCACCTGCATTCACGACGACGGGAAAATCGACAACCGTAACAAATACATCTGGTCCCAAACCCGCGCGCTCTGGACCTTCTCGGCCTTGTCACGGCGAATCGAAGCACGTCCGGAATGGATCGCCGTGGCCGACGGCCTCTTTCGTTTCCTTGCCGCGCATGGTCGCGATGCCGCGGGCAACTGGGTGTTTGTCACCGATGAAAATGGCGCGGTGGTGGAGGGCGAAAAAAGCATCATCACCGACGCGTTCGCCATTATGGGACTGACCGAATATTTCCATCTCACGAAAAATGAGGACGCGCTGCGCCTCGCACTGGAGACTTACGAAGTGGTCACCCGCCGGCTGGCGCAGCCCGCCAGCTACCCCACCGCCCCCTACCCCACCCCGAAGGGCCTGAAACCCCATCGCGAATTCATGCAGTTTTCGCTGGCCTTCCGCGAACTCGGCCAGGCGGCGGGCCGCGCTGACATTGTGGAAGACGGACTCCGGCGCGGGCGCGAAGTGTTGGAACATTTTTGGAAACCGGAACTGCCCGCCTTGCTAGAATATGTCGATGAGGAAAATCGTCTGGTGGATTCCCCGGCAGGCCGGACCATGGTTCCCGGTCACGGCATCGAATCCGCGTATTTTCAGATCCTCAACTTCCGGCAGGAAAATCCCGCCGCACTGCTACAAAAGGCCTGTGCAGCGATCCGCTGCTGTCTCGAACGCGGATGGGACGAGGATTTTGGCGGGTTGTTTCTCGGCTGCGATATTCACCACCGCAAGCCGGTTTATTGGAAAAACGATACCATGAAATTGTGGTGGCCGCACACCGAGGCCCTGCCCGCTTGCCTGCTCGCCTGGGAAATCTGCGGCGAGGACTGGTGCCTGGAGTGGTATCGCAAAATCCACGACTACGCGTTCTCGCATTTTCCCGTGCCGCTTCACGGGGAGTGGACCCAGCGGCTGGATCGCGAGGGACATCCCGTCCAGACCCTCGTCGCCCTTCCCGTCAAGGATCCCTTCCATCTGCCACGCGGGCTCATCGTCGCAATCGAGTCGCTGGATCGCATCCTGTCCCGTCCACAGAAAATCTCACTTCTCAAACAAGCCGCTCACATTGCCGTGGACGGGGAAGTCAAGAGAGACTGGTTCGATGAGGGATCATCTTGTGGCCCAGTGTTGAAAGGGGGTAAGTTTGGGCTCCGCCAGATGGTCTGGGCCGCTGCAGAATACCGCAACCTCACGATCTCAGATATCAAGGCAAATTGAAAAAAGGACGAAATAACTTCTTATGAAACCTCCCAATGTCTTGCTTGTCTGTGCCGATCACCTTGGCGCGTGCTACACCCGGCCGGACGGTCATCCCGTGGTCATGACCCCAACCATCGGCCAACTCGCTCGACTGGGAGTCCGCTACCCACAGGCGTGTTCCGCCGTGCCGGTTTGTGTGGCGGCACGGCGCGCGCTGATGACAGGTCTCACCGCGCGGAGTCACGGCGACCGCGAGTTTCAGGAAGACCTGGCGATGCCATCGGTTCCGACCCTGGCTCAATGCTTCCGCGACGCCGGCTATCAAGCGGCGGCCGTGGGCAAGCTGCACGTCGCCCCGCCGCGCAGCCGGATCGGGTTCGACGATGTCGTGCTCAACGAGGAGGGACGACACACGGAGGGCCTGGCGGCGGATGACTACGAACAATTCCTGGCCGACCGCGGACATGCGGGCATGGAATTTTCCCATGGGGGATGCACGAACGATTACAACGCCGCCCCGTGGAATCTTCCCGAAGAACTCCACCCGACAAATTGGGCGGCACGCGAAATGTGCCGGACGATCCGGCGGCGCGATCCCTCCCGTCCGGGGTTCTGGTATCTGTCCTTCACCGCCCCGCACCCTCCCCTCATCCCGCCGCCGCGCTACCTCGACATGTATCGGGACATCGCCTGCGACGAGCCCGCCGTCGGTGATTGGGCGCGCGAGATGCTCCCATTCAAGTTGCGGGCCTATCACGGCGGAGCCTCAATGCGCGGGGCGGGCCGGCAGGAGATTCTTCTCGCGCGGCGTGCCTTTTACGCCTTGATCACCCACCTCGACCATCAATTGCGCCTCGTCCTCGGCACCCTGCGCGAAGAAGGGCTGTTGGAAAACACGGCGATCGTGTTCACCAGCGATCACGGCGAAATGCTGGGCGACCACGGACTCTGGGGAAAAACATTCCTGTATGAACGTTCGGTGCGCGTGCCGTTGATCGTGGTACCGCCGCCCTCAAGAAAGGACGCGCCCCGCGGCGTGGCGGACGACCGGCTGGCTGAATTGCGCGACATCATGCCAACCCTTCTCGATCTCTGCGGATTGCCGGTGCCGGAAACGGTGGAAGGGCATTCCCTTTTTAGCGGGACACGGCGCCCTTATCTTTACGCGGAACACGGAGCGGGGGAAGTTGCCACCCGCATGATCCGCGACGGGCGCCATAAGTTGATTTATTATCCCGAAGGCAACCGCTGGCAATTTTTCGATCACTCCGCCGATCCCTCCGAGTTGAACGACCTCTCCGATTCCGTCGAACACGCGGAAATCCTCTCCCGTTTTCGCACGCATCTCGCCGCCGAACTTTACGGCGGAGACGAGTCCTGGGTCGATAACGGCCAATGGACCGGGCTCCCCGCGCACGAAGGGCCGGATCCTTGGAATGCTCGCTTCGGCAATCAGCGCGGCTATCGGTTTCTTTAAATACGGATCAATCGCGAGGAGCTAGTTATTTGCGTTCGTAAATAGACGCGCACGCCGCGTCGGAAGGGGCCGGGTATAAGGCGGCCAGCGCGGATTTGACCCCGTTGGCGAGCGCAATCACATCCGCGCCGATGGCGGTAATGGAATAGCCTCTCGCCAGCAATTCTTCCTGCGAACCCGGCACTGCGACAGCCACGCATCGCTTGCCATGTTTGCGCGCCGCCTCCTCGACCCGCCGTCGCGCGGCTTCCACCTCGGGGGCGTGAACGTCGCCCGCCTTCCCGATCAAATGCGAATAATCACCGGGCCCGAAAGTGAAAAAATCAAAGCCCGGCACGGCGGCAATCTCTTCGACGTTCTCGACGGCCTCCGGCGATTCAATCTGCAAAATCAAAAACCGCTCGCGGTTGGAAAATGCGATGTATTCGCCCACTGGCACCTGGGCAAAGCAGCCATCCACGTTGCCGCCGTCCAAGGCGCGCTGCCCGAGCGGATGAAAACGCGTCCAGCGCACAATCTGCCTGGCCTCCTCCGCCGTGCCCACATGCGGCACCATGATTCCCGCCGCGCCAGCCTCAAAGGGCCGGACATAATCGCTATAAGAACCCTTGGCCACGCGCACAAGAACGTCCGTGTCGTGCAGCGCGGCGGCCCGGATTTGGTTTTCCAGATTAAGCCAGTCGTTCGGGACGTGCTCATTGCAAATCCAGACCACCGAGCAGCCGGCCGAAGCCACAATCTCGATGCCGCGCGGATCGCTTAGGTTGATTTTAAAACAAGAGGAGAGTTTTCCCTCGCGCATTTCGCGAAGAACCCGGCTTGGTCGCATGTTATACATAATAGTTTAGGTTTTAAGATTCCAGTTGGCGAAGCACCGCCGCCACCTCCACGGGACGGCCGTCGTTCTCGCGGCTCTGAATACCGGCAATGAGCACGGCCATCAACTCCTGCGTCTCGGAAAAGGTGTGTGGTTCGGTTCCGTCACGCATCCAGGCAATCACCGATTCCAACTGACAGCGAAAAGCCGTGCAGGTGTCGGTGAGAGTCACGCTGCGATAATCTTTTTCCCCGTGAGCGTAAAACGTGAAGGCACCGCCCGCCGCGCCGTCCATCGCGGTCAGCGTGAGAATTGCGCCGCTGCAATGCGTGATGTGCGCGACGGAGGATGCGCCGGTGGCGGTCAGCCGGACGTTTTCAAAACCCAGCCCGAGGATGCGCGCCGCCGGTTCGAGCAAATGGATGCCGTAACGCTCCCAACTTTTTGGCGTGAACGCGGCAACCCACCTCCAGTTTCCCGCCAGTTGTTCCAACTCCGGGGCATAGCGCATCCCACTTGAGGACAGAATCCGCGCCCCGCCTGCAACCCAGTCGGAAAACTGACGCAAGTCCTCCAGATTGGTCGCGAGAGGTTTGTCCACAAAAACCGGCAGGCCCGCTTCAACGAAGGGCCGCGCGCGGCGCACGTGGTCGTTCCCGTCATCCGCGGAAATAATCACCCCATCCACGTGGCCGATGACGTCCTCGGGCGCTGATACGATGTGTTCGATCCGAACCGCAGCCGCAACCTCGGGCGCATCGGCCGGATCATCAGTCCAGATGTGCGTGACACAGGCGTCCGTCATCGGCTCGTTGGGACGCGTGGCCAAATAGGTGGGAATCACCGGGTAAGGACATTCGGCCATGCGGACCGTGTCATAACCATTGATGAGAGCCGACCAGGACCAGGGATGCCCGTTGCCGGGAATCATTCCCAGCATTGCAAGACGCAGTTTTTCACTCATAAATCCACCCTCTCGCCCGACTCAGCCGATTGCAAGCAGGCGAGATTGAAACGCAACGTTGCGATGCCAACTCCTCCGTGCCTTCCATTTGCGTGCTGAGCGGTTTCTCGATGAGAATGTGGCTGCCAGCGGAAAGAGCCCCTCGCTCTCCGGTGCTGCCACCTCCGACAATGAGTGTTTTTTGTTTCATCCCCAAACTTGGGGAAAAGTATTGCCCAAGCAATTCATCACTGTAAACATCATAATCATGCGATTACAAACTATTGACAAAATCGAGAATAAGGGCATGTTTATTGGGGAGTGTCCCCTTCCCGGCGAGACGCGGGCGGAGGGTGTCTATCCTGGCCACCCCAACGGAATGCAGCTCAGTCGCGACCGCTTCCTGATCTTTTACGCAACCCGCGCGCATCGTGGCGTGGACGACGACCTGAGCGGTATCTACCAATTGCGGGCAGACTCTTGGGATGGGGCGGTGCTCAAAGAAGGTTTTGTGGCCCGGACGCAAGACGACTGGGATCCGCTCAACGAGGGGGCACGGCATGTGAAACAACACGGTCATCCCTCAGGTTTCGGCGTTCCCAAAGGAGCCCTGATCGACGGTCACCGCGTTCCGCACGAAAACATCTTTGTCGCCATGTGGCGCGAGGTCGCGCGGGCGCGCAATCCCGAGACCGGCTGGCTGGAGGAGGTGAGTGTCCGCCCCGATCTCTGGGAACTGACCAGCGCAGCTCGCTGGCGGCATTTCCGCTTGAACGATGCCGGGGCTGACATCGAATGGCTCACGGAAGTCGAGACAATGCGGCTGCCGGGACAGGGCACGGAGTTTCTGAAAGGACGCCCAGACGTCGTCGGCATGATCAAAGGGTTTGTTCCGGCCGTGCCGTTGGACGATTCCTGCACGGCCTGGATCGACCTCAACTCCGCCTGCAAAGTGGGCGGCGCGAATGTCGGCTCGTCCAAGAGCCGCGGGGTATTGCCGGGCATCTACCGCTTTAATAGCAAGACGTCGCGGTACGAGTGGAATGAGGTCGGCCCGCTCTCCGAATGGGGACTATACGAAGCGGCCGTCGCCCGGAGGGGCAAGCAGATCGTTTACATGGCGCGCGCTTCCGGCACCGCCCAACCGCTGCCCCCGGAGGCTGGAAAATACCGCAATCACGTCCACTACCATACGACCGAAACCCCAATCGAGCCGGAGCTGAACTTCATCCCGGCCTTCGACCAACCGAGCAGCGGGCCGCGCACATTTTTCACCGGGCCGGACGGACGATTCTGGAAACTGGGTGGTAGCGTCGCGCAGTCCCCCTACGGCGAGGAGCGGAATCCGATCTACATGGAGGAGATCCTGCCGGAGGAAGGTTTCCGCGTCGGCGAACGTCACCTCATCCTGGATGGCGAGGCGGACAATCCCGGCATCCCTCTGCCGGTCTGGATCGACTTTCCGAAGCTGCTCCCCCACACCGGCGGCACCGAACAATGGATGCTCTTCCGCGTGCGGGGCATCGGGCTGAGCTACAGCCCGGAAATGTATGAGACGGATCTCCAACAGATTGGCCGCGGCGAACGGCGTCCCGGCGTCCCCTTTATCCGCATGCTAACCGAGGAGGAATTCCGGCATACCGGCATCTACGCGGCCAAAGTCCACTATCGCGAACCCCAACCCGCAGCCTGGTCTTTTGCAAGCACGCAGAACAATCTTTGAACGCGGCATTCGAGTGGGCCCGCACACATCAGAAAATCACTATCTCATGAACAACTCGTCACGCTACCAAGAACTATGATTGAGCGCTTTCACCTCCAAAACAAAGTCGTCCTTCTCACAGGTGGCGCGGGGCTTTACGGGCGCGGCCTCTCAAAGGACATCGCAGGCGCAGGTGCCCGGCTGGTGGTTGCCTCGCGCAACCTCGCCGCGTGCGAGGAAGTAGCGGCCTCACTTTGCCATGAAGGCCTCGATGTCTTAGCCGAAACGTTCGACCAGGGTTCGGAAACATCCATCACTGCCCTGCGCGATCGTCTTTTGGAAAAATTCGGACGGATCGACGGACTGGTTAACAATTCTGTCGCACGCCCCATGCGAAGTGCCGAAGCGCCGGTCGAGCAGTGGGAGGAGTCCATGAAAATCAATGCCACCGGCGTCTTTCTCATGCACCGTCATTTCGGCGAAGTCATGAAGGAGCGAGGGTCCGGAAGCATCGTGAACATCGGCTCCATGCAAGGAATGATCGGCCCCGCTCTTCAACTATACGAAGGGCTTAATATGCCGTCTCTGCCTCCGGATTATTTTTTCCACAAGGGTGGGTTGATCAACCTGACGAGATATTTTGCCGCGCTGCTCGGCCCCGCTTCCGTCCGGGTCAACTGCCTTTCCCCTGGCGGTTTTTTCAACAATCAGGCAGAGGAATTTGTCCGCCGGTATTCCGCGCAGACCTTCCTTGGACGGATGGGCAACGAAACCGATCTCGGCGGAGCTGTGGTTTTTCTCCTCGGCGACGCCTCGCTTTATATCACCGGCGCAAACCTTCCCGTGGACGGCGGCTACACCGCCCGATAATCTCCTGCGTTCTTGCCCCCACTGGTCAGTTCCCGTGCGGAGATCGAAACTTCGCTATTCGCTAACCAACGCGTCGTCGTGATGACGCTGTATCGTGACCACTTTCGTTCCGGTCATTCCGGTTCTTTCCGTTGCTCTCTCCCGAACCTCGCGGCCACTCGGTGACCTCAAGTTCCCACCAGCCCAACGGTTGCTGGTCGCCGGGGTCTTTCACCTCAAAGGAGTCCGCAGCTTCGCAACGCGCCAAGGAGAGATTTCATCCCCAAAAAAGCAACCCGCCTTGCAAGGATTCTTCTGGAGTCCGCCCGCCGTCCAGAGAAGATGCCTCGGATGTCCGACCGTGCCCGTTATCTATGAAAACCCATTTGGTCTTTGCTGCAATGACCACTCTGCTTCTGGCGTTTGTCATCAGCCAGACCAAAGAAAAGCCGTTCACGTTCGATCTGATCATCGAGCAGGCCGAACGCATTGCTCAGGAGCCTTACGTGCCCACGGCTGCGGTGAACTCCAAAGTTTTAAAAGGCCTCAACTACGACCAATACCGCGAAATCCGCTGGCGCGATGAACACACGCTCTGGCGCGACAAGGGGCTGCCGTTTCAGACAAAGTTTTTTTTGACGGGCTCGACGCACTCGAAACCCGTCGATCTCTTCCAGGTCAATCGCGACGGCGCGGGGCAGATCCCGTTCTCGCCGGACTTTTTTGATTTCGGAAAAAACAACATCGCCCCGTCGGAAATGGACAAAGCCGGTTATTCGGGATTTCGTGTCCACTATCCGATCAATCGCGCGGACTATCTCGACGAGGTTTTTGTATTTCTCGGAGCCAGCTACTTCCGGGCCGTCGGGAAAGATCTGGAGTGGGGCCTCTCCGCACGGGGAATTGCCGTGGACACATTGGAAAAAGAGGAGTTCCCGGACTTCAAAGCCTTCTGGCTGGTGGAGCCTTACCCGGGGGCACGCGATATCACTATCTACGCGCTTCTAGACGGCCCATCGATCTCGGGTGCCTATGAGTTCCGCGTCTGGCCGGGCGTCGATACCAAGATGAGCGTGCGCGCCGTGCTCTTCCCGCGCCGCGATATTGCGGGCATCGGGATCGCTCCGCTCACAAGCATGTTTTGGTTCGGCGAGAACACGAGTAACACGTTCGGAGATTTTCGCCCGGAAGTTCACGACTCCGACGGACTCCAGCTCGAACGCGGCAACGGAGAGTGGCTCTGGCGGCCGCTCACTTGGTCGCAACAGCTCCAGGTCGCCGTGTTTCAAGACGAGAACCCGAAAGGCTTTGGACTCCTCCAGCGCGACCGCGATTTCTCGCACTATCAAGATCTCGAAGCGCGTTACCACCAGCGCCCAAGCCTTTGGGTGCAGCCGGTCGGCAAATGGGGCAAGGGGACAATCCAGCTCATCCAGCTCGCAACCGATAACGAATACATGGATAATGTGATTGCATTCTGGCAACCCGACGGCGGGCTCAAAAAGGGGACGCGCACGGATCTGTCTTATGCGTTGTCATGGTTTGCCGACAACGACGCGATCCCGCCACTCGGACGCTGCCTGGCAACGCGCATCGACTCGCAGGATGCCGATTTCTATCGAATGATCGTCCTCGAATTTTCCGGAGGCGAACTCTCCCGCCTAGGCGACACGCTGCCGGTCGCCGACGTCTGGATCGGAAAACCCGGCAGCATCTCCGACGTGCAGGTGAAGAAAAACTCGTTCAACGATACTTGGCGCGTCTCTTTCGTGGCCAGTTCGACTCAAAAAACCAAACCCGTCGAGCTCCGCTGCGCCCTCACTCTCGACGGACGTCCCCTCACCGAAACCTGGACGATGACATGGAAACACTAAGCTTTTCTCCCGAGTGGAATGCCGCCTGTCTTCGCGTGGAGGACTACCTCCGTGCCAACGGACTTTCTTCACGAACGCAACTCCTCAGTCTCACGCTCGACATCATTAGCCAAGCTCAGCAAATGCACTTAGGCGACGCTTCACTGTCACCGGTTGAAACCGCCATGCGCCTTGCCACAACGCGCGCGGAGAATTGGTTTGCAAAGCTCGTTAGCGACGGCTCCGCGACAGATGCCCCGTCGCGCGGTCGCGTTGCTTATTTTGCCGCGCGGTGCGGGCACCGCTGGCCATCCGCTTTTCTTAGCTCCGCGCCACCCGAGGCCATGCTCGCCGCCATCCGCTCCGCCTCCATCCAAGCCGGTCCCGCACTCGAATTCCGCAGCCTGATTCGTAAGGAAATTGACTATGGCCCGATGGAGGACATCGCCCGCGAGACGTGGGATCAGTTTTCGTGGAGCCATGTTCTGCGCGCCTTTCTCATCTGGGTCGTCGTCTTTTTTGTCGCCTACGGCGCGTGGCTTAGGTTTTTCAAATGAAGCCGTTTGCGCACACCGAAAGCCTGCCACGCGACACCACGACGCTCCGTCGATCGCTTTTCCTCGCCACCGGTGGAGGGATTCTTCTGGCGGGCACGCTTCTCCTCGTGTCTCTGCTCCAACCCGGAGGATTCACCGCCATCGAATGGTTGCAGCTCGCTCTTTTTATTCCTTTGTTCGGCCAGATCGCTTTCGGTTTTGCCATTGCATTCTGGGGATTTGTCATCCTCGCACGCGGCGGTGACCCCTACCAAATCATGCGAACTGTGCCGCCCGACGCGCCGACGCCGGGCTCGACAGCGATTGTGCTCCCCGTCTTCAACGAAGATCCGGCCCGCACCTTCGCCGGACTCGAAAACATGTTCCGCTCACTCGAAGCCACCGGCCAGTCCCGCTCGTTCGACTTTTTTATCCTCAGCGACTCCAACCAACCCGACCGCTGGATCGAAGAAGAACTCGCGTGGATGGATCTCTGCACCCGGCTTGAAGCATTCGGACGGATTTTTTACCGCAAGCGCCGTGTGTCCCTGCATGGCAAAAGCGGAAACGTCGCCGATTTCTGCCGCCGCTGGGGCAGCCGCTATCGCTATCTCATCGTGCTCGACGCCGACAGTGTGATGGAGGGCGCGGCACTCGTTCGGCTCGCACAGGCAATGGATGCCAATCCTCGCGTCGGCATTATACAAACCGGCCCGCAAATCGTTCGCGGCACTTCACTCCTCCAACGCCTTGTCCAGTTCACCACGCGCCTCGCCGGCCCAGTCTTTGCCGCGGGCTCAAACTTCTGGCATCTCGACGGCGGCAACTACTGGGGCCACAACGCCATCCTTCGCCTCCAGCCTTTCATGGAGCATTGCGTGCTGCCCGAAATCCCCGGCGCGACTGCCGCCGACCGTCATTTAATGAGCCATGACACCATTGAGGCCTCTCTCATGCGCCTCGCAGGCTATCAAGTTTGGTTCGCCTACCTCGAGCCCGGATCCTATGAAGAGGGTCCTCCCAATTTCCTCGAAAGCCTCAAACGCGACCGCCGCTGGTGTCAGGGCAACCTTCAGCACTTCTGGTTCCTCTTTGCGCCCTCGACCAGCTTCGCAAATCGACTTCACATTTTTTTCGGCCTGATGGCTTACCTCACCGCGCCCATGCTCGTCGTCTTCATCATCGCCAGCGCCGTCGATTTCCACGAAAAACAAAACTTCGCGATTCTGTCGGCGCGCCTTGCGGAACTCCAAGTCGACCCTCGCGCGAGCCTCCTCCTACTTGCCCTCACGATTGCCCTGCTTTTTCTTCCCAAGGTCTTCGGCACGGTCTTGCTCATTGGTCGAGCCAAACCGTTCGGCGGCTCCGTTCGCATGCTCGCAAGCGCCCTCGTCGATACGCTCTTCTCGATTCTCCTCGCCCCACTCCTTCTTTACTTTTACACGAAATTTGTCCTCCTCTCGCTCGTCGGCGCACGCGTCGTTTGGAAAACTCAGAACCGCTCCACGTCCGGGATTCCGCTTACCGACGCCCTCCGCATGTTTGGCGAAACCAGCCTCGTCGGCCTTCTCGCGACAGCCGCCGCCGCGATCTGGGTTCCAGCATTGCTCATCTGGCTTTCGCCCGTGCTCGTCGGCCTTGTCTTCGCCGTTCCACTTGCCATGCTCACGAGTTCCGATCGCGTCGGCCAATGGCTTCGTCGCATGGGACTTCTCCTCACGCCAGAGGAAATCAACGTTCCGCCCATCCTCCAAAACCTCGACGCCGCCGGGACTATCGAGACATCCGGCCCACATTCCGGCCTCCTCCACGTCGCGCTCTCCCCAGCCGCCAACTCCGTCCACATCGCGATGCTCCGCCGCTCGAAAGTCAAAACCCGATACAAAGAAAGCTACCTCGACCAGCTCCGCTCCCGCCTCCTCACCGACGGCCCCGACTCCCTCACCCGCCGCGAGCTTCTCGCCCTCCTCTGGGACGCCGAAGCCGTCACCGCTCTCCACCGCGAACTCTGGCAGGCTCCCGAAAACCGCATCCATCCCTGGTGGAGCACCAACATGCGCCAATTTAATGTCACTTCCTCCATCGAAGCGCGAGAACTCCCGACTGTTTAGCACGAGGCAGACCCCAATTGTGACGAAATTGTCACATTCGGGTTGTTGCGGCGTTTGCGACTCAACAATAGCCAATGACGACGCTATGCCTTTGCCGAAAGCCAGAGTCTTTCGATCCCGTCCGGGATTGAAGGAACGGACTCCTGTTGTTGCAGGGGCATTGCTCGTGCTCGTGAGCGTCGCGGCATTTGCGCAAATCTCTAATGAAGAACCGCCTACAGCAGCGCAAACTGCAGCGGCTGTCGCGCAAGCGGTGCCGCCGGACGATTCGCTCTACATCAAGGAATATCGCGTGGTCGGCACAAAAACCCTCCCGCGCGGAGACGTCGAAGCCGCCGTTTATGGATTTCTCGGACCGGGCCGCACAGCGGAGGATGTCGAAAAAGCGCGCGCCGCCTTGGAAAAAGCGTATCGCGACAAGGGTTTCCAAACAGTGTCCGTCAACGTTCCGCCCCAGCGTCCGACACGCGGAATCGTGGTGCTCCAAGTGACCGAGGCTCCCGTGGGACACCTCAAGGTGACCGGATCGCGGTTTTTCAGCATCGATCAGATCAAAAAAATGGCGCCTTCGCTCGCGGAGGGAAAAGTGCCGAACTTCAACGAAGTTCAGCGCGACCTCATCGCGCTCAACCAAATGGCCGATCGCCAGATCACGCCAACACTCAAGCCAGGCGTCTTGCCCGGCACGGTGGACGTGGAACTGACGGTCAAAGATAAGTTCCCGCTCCACGGCAGCATCGAACTCAACAACCGCTACAGCGCGAACACCACCCCGCTCCGCCTCGATCTCGCCGTTCGCTACGATAACCTCTGGCAACTCGGCCATACCATCGGTGCCGGTTTTCAAATCGCCCCTCAGCGCCCGAGCGATGCGATTGTTTACTCCGGTTACTACATCGCCCGTCTCCCGCAGGTGAGCTGGGTGAGCCTGCTCATCCAAGGCACGCGGCAGAACAGCGAAGTGGCGACCCTCGGCGGCGCGAACTCCATCGGCAATGGTCAGATTATCGGCGGACGCTTTCTCTTCAACCTCCCCTCGCGCGCCGGATTCTTCCACTCCGCCAGCGCAGGCATTGACTACAAAAACTTCGAACAAACCCTCGACCTCGGCACCGGTGAGCCCATCGAGAGCCCGATTAATTATTGGCCGTTCAGCGTGGGCTACAACGCCTCTTGGATCGGAAAATCCTACCTCACAGAGCTCAGCGCAGGGCTCACCTTCAGCTTCCGCGGAACCAGCAGAGACGAAGTCGAGGAATTCGACAACCGCCGCTTTAATGCCGACGCGAACTTCTTCTACTTCCGCGGGAGCCTCGGGCACACTCAGGAACTGCCATATGGATTCCAGTTCTTCGGCGAAATTCAAGGCCAGGCCAGCGCGACTCCGCTCATCGACAGCGAACAATTCAGCATCGGTGGGCTCAGCACCATTCGCGGCTATCTGGAATCCACAGCCGTCGGCGACAGCGGCATGGCGGGCACTTTGGAACTCCGCACACCGTCCCTCCTCAAATGGATGGGCGACGGCAACGAACTGCGTTTTTTCACCTTTATCGATGGCGGATTCGCCACCATCAACGATCCCCTCCCCGAGCAAGAGACCCAATTCAATCTCTGGAGCTTCGGCTTCGGCGGCACCATCAAACTCAAAGAATACGTCAATGGCGCCCTCGTCGTTGGTATCCCGCAGATCACCTCGCTTCCCAACGAGGCCAACACCCCGCTCATTACCTTCCGCATCTGGGGGGAACTCTAATACTTATGCAAAAACTCAATCTCAAACTCTGGATCGCAGTTGTCCTCATCTCGCTTACGGCAACGGCAGGCGCAGCCGAATCCTGGTGGAATAAAGAATGGTCGGCCCGCAAGTCGTTTACCGTTGATACCGGAGCGAGCGGCGTCGCCATGGCCGAAGCTCCAAAAACAGCGCTCGTCCTCATTCGCCTGCACTCGGGAAATTTTAACTTTGCCAGCGTCCGCGAAGACGGAAGCGACATTCGCTTTGTTGCAGCCGATGACAAAACGCCGCTCAACCATCAAATCGAAAAGTTCGACGCGCTCGTCAACGAGGCCTTCATCTGGGTGAAAGTCCCCGACGTGGCCTCCAGCGGTCAGACCAAATTTTGGCTCTACTCGGGCAACTCCGAGGAAACACTCGGAGCCGCTGAAGACCCGAAGGCTACTTACGACATGGATACCACGCTTGTCTATCATTTTACCGGCACCCCGACCCCCGCTGATGCCACGAAAAATGCGAACAACGCAACCTCCGGCGGCACCCTCTCCGAAGGCGCCCTCATCGCAGGCGGCATGCGTCTCCTCGGCAACACCGCAATTAAAATCCCAGCCTCGGAAACCCTCAAGCGCGCAGATGGCGACCCCCTGACTTGGTCGATCTGGATCAAACCAACCACCTTTTCCGAGCGCGGTGTCATTTTTCAAATGCTTGATGCCGGCCAAGGATTCGAGATCGGTCTCGCTAACGGCATACCCTACGTCGAAATCCGCAATGCCTCGGGCACCGAGCGCACGCCCGCCGGAGAACCCCTCCCGTCCGCCATGTGGAAGCACCTCGCCATCGTGGCCACCAACGCCACCACCACCCTCTACGTCGATGGCAAGGAATACGCCAAACTCGACATCCCGATCCCCGCTCTCTCCGGAGAATCCACCCTCGGCGCAAATGCGGACGGAACCAACGGTGCCGTCGGCGAAATCGACGAAGTTCAAATCTCGAAAGTCGCACGCGGCGCAGGCTGGGTTCTGTTCTCGATGACCAACCAATCCGGCACCGAAGCCGCCACGAAGCTTCTCGTTGTCGGCGAGGAAGAAGGCGAGGAAGGCGGTGGCGGCGGGTTTACCGACAGCGAGGCGTTTAAGCACGTAATGCTCTTCGGCGACATCGCGAAAAACATGATGTTCGACGGCTGGATCGCCATCGGCGTCTGCGTCGTCATGATGATCGCCGGCTGGAGCGTCGCCGTTAAAAAATACGTTGTCCTCGGCAAAATCAAAAAAGGTAGTGAGGAATTCGATCGCCAATGGAAAGCCGTCGCAAGCGATCTCACCGTCCTCGATACCAACGACCGCGAGGCCTCAAAGAATTTCGGCGGCAAGGCGGACAAAAAGACCTTGCGGCTCATGCGCGACTCACCCCTCTATCATGTTTACCAGATCGGGGCCGAAGAAATCCGCCACCGTCTCGGAGATGGAAAAAACACCGGACAGGGGCTCTCTGCGCGCTCCATCCAAGCCATCCGGGCAGCTCTCGATGCCGGCCTCGTCCGCGAACACCATAGCCTCAACAAAGGCATCGTTCTTCTCACCATCAGCATCGCGGGCGGACCTTACGTTGGGTTGCTCGGAACGGTCGTCGGCGTTATGATTACGTTTGCGATTATTGCTAAGTCAGGCAACGTCGAGATCAACTCGATCGCCCCCGGTATCGCCAGCGCGCTCCTGGCAACGGTCGTCGGTCTCCTTGTCGCCATCCCCGCGCTGTTCATGTATAGCTACCTCGCATCGCGGATCAAAGACACGCTCGCCTCGATGCAGGTCTTCATCGACGAGTTTATCGCTAAGGTCGCCGAGTTCTACCCGCCGCCAGGTGAGCGCGCCCTCCCCGTCGCGATCCAACAGATCCGCCGACCCGAGGACGCCGCTCGCGCTCACGAAGCCATCCAAGCCGAAATCGCTGAACAATCCCGCGCGAAATGACAGCCGGAGACGACAAGTCCTACGACGATATCAACGTAACGCCGATGGTGGATCTCTACCTCGTGCTGTTGCTCATTTTCATCATCATGACCTCGGCTGGCGTCACAGGCACGAAGGTGGATCTGCCGCGCTCATCCAGTAAACCCGCCGACCTCGGCGCACCCAAAAGCAAAGCCATTACCGTCAATAACGAGGGCAAAGTATTCTTGGACACTATCCCCGTCACGCTCCCGGAGCTCGAACAAGGGCTTCGCGCACATCAAGCAAAATTCCCCGAATTCCCCGTCGTTATTCGTGGGGATCGCCAGGTGCAATACCAAGGCGTCATGGAAGTTCTCGACGTTTGCGGCCGCCTAGGGATCACGCAAATCGGACTCGCAACGGTCGGACCCTAACAATGAGCAACGCGGCCAACGACGATCCAGATGATGACGAACCGAGCTTCTTCGCGAAGAATCGGACACTCATCATTGCCGGCGGAACAATCGCCCTCGGCTGCATCGTTTGGTTTGGATTTCTTTCAAAATCCGACAAACCAAAAAAACGTTCGGCGCCCGTTGCCATGGTGACACTCGCCCCGCCTCCCACTCCACCCCCACCGACCCCGCCGCCGACTCCCCCTCCGCCACAACCGGATCCGCCGAAAGTCGAAGACAAGCGTGAGGAGTTCGTTGAAGAGACCCAACCCGAAGCCGCTCCGGAACCCGACCAAGCTCCCGAAGAAGCAGCCCCGATGGGCTCGAACATCCAAGGCGAGGGCTCAGATGCCTTTGGCCTCCGTGGCAAAGGCGGCGGTGGGATGATCGGCGGCTCCGGCATGGGCAAAGGCGGTGGCGGCAGTAAATACGGCTTCTACGCCGGTCAAGTTCAGACCCGCATCGCCGACGCCCTCCGCAACCA
>JBBRHN010000003.1:0-21130 GCA_038222685.1 Chthoniobacterales bacterium
TCAATGAACAACACTTTTGCAGCGCGCTCAAACGCGGCGCTGATCGACGAGAACTACGAACGATGGGTTGCGAACCCGAAGTCAGTTGAGCCCGACTGGGCGGCTTTTTTTGAAGGATTTGAGCTGGGCTACGCGCGAAGCCATACGAACGGGTCGTCGCTGCCTGATGCGCCTTCGGACAGTGCCGTGGCACCTTCGCTGCAAGCGCGCGTGGATGCGCTTGTTTATGCTTATCGCTCGATGGGGCACTCGATTGCTCAGCTGGATCCGCTCGGGCACGTGCGCTCGGAGAATCCGCTTTTGCAACTCGGGGAGTTCGGTTTTAGCGAAAAAGATCTCGATCTGCCGGTGGCGTCGAAATTTTTCCGCGATGAGCGGAAGATGACGTTGCGTGAGATGCTCGCGGATCTGCGGTCGGTGTATTGCGACACATTGGGGGTTGAGTTTGTGCACATTCAGAACTCCAAAGTGCGCAACTGGGTGAGGAATCGGGTGGAGAATCGCCACAATATGAACCGCAACGATGCCGGTGTGCATCGCGACATTTTGCGCAAGCTTTTCGAGGCGGAGACGTTCGAGTCGTTCATCCACAAAAAGTATGTCGGGCAGAAGCGGTTTTCGCTTGAGGGCGGGGAGTCGTTGATTTTGGCGTTGAGTGCGATTCTGGAAAATTGCGGACGGCTGGGTGTGTTGGAGCTCGTCATGGGAATGGCGCATCGCGGACGTCTTAACGTGCTTGCGAACTTTCTCAACAAGCCGCTGGAGATTGTCTTTAACGAGTTTCAGGACAACTTTGTGCCGGAACTTGTGGGAGGGAACGGCGATGTGAAATACCATCTTGGCTACCAGACGACGCGCAAAATGCCGGACGGTTCGGAAGTGGAAATTCACCTTGCGGCCAACCCGAGCCACCTCGAAGCAGTCGATCCGGTGGTGCAGGGAAGAGCGCGTGCCCGTCAACGGATGCTTGGCGACACGGTTGAGCGCAAAAAGCTTGTGCCGATTTTGATTCACGGCGATGCGGCCTTCATCGGGCAGGGCGTGGTGGCGGAAGTCTTCAACATGTCGCAACTGCCCGGCTATCGCACGGGGGGAACGATTCATATCGTCGTCAACAATCAGATCGGCTTCACGACATTGCCCGAAGACGGTCGCTCGACGATGTATTGCACCGACATGGCGAAGATGATTGAAGCGCCGGTTTTTCATGTGAATGGCGAAGACCCGTTCACTGTGATCGAGACGGCTCAAATGGCGTTGGAGTTTCGTCAGGAATTTGGAGCCGACGTGGTGATCGATATTTATTGTTACCGCCGACACGGCCACAATGAGACGGACGAGCCAAGCTTCACCCAGCCGAACCTTTATCACCAGATCGAGCGGCATCCGTTGCTGAGCGAAAAATTTGCGGCGCAGGCGGCGGCGTTGGGTGCGGTGAGTATCGAAGAAGCGCGGGCGATCAAATCGGTCGCTCTGGCGGAACTCGAAGCCGGTCTGATTGAAGCCAAGAAACCGCGCGAGGCCGATGAAAAAGCGGAGTTTGCGGGGTCGACGGCGGTTTTCCAACCGGCCTATTCCCACGAGCCCGTGCAGACGGGAATCAGCGAGCAAACGCTCGAGCAGATTGTCAAAGCACTCACGACAGTGCCCGACGGGTTTCGTGTAATCCCGAAACTCAAGCGCACTTTGCTCGACCGGCGCTTGCAGGTCTGGCAAGCGGGAGCGGGGTATGACTGGGGATTTGCGGAGGCGCTGGCGTTTGGATCGTTGATGCTTGAGGGCACGCCGGTGAGACTTTCTGGCCAGGATAGCCGCAGGGGCACGTTCAGTCATCGCAACTCGGTGCTCTACGATGAGGTCACGCGGGAACGCTACATTCCGTTAATGAACATCGCTCCGACGCAGGAGCGATTCTGTGTCTACAACAGTCCGCTTTCCGAATACGCGGTGCTCGGGTTTGACTACGGATACTCGATGGATTTCCCTGCGATCCTCTGCCTTTGGGAGGCGCAGTTCGGCGATTTTTCGAATGGGGCGCAAATCATTATCGACCAGTTTATTGCCTCGGCGGAGTCGAAATGGCGGCGACCGAGTTCTATCGTGATGCTGCTGCCGCACGGTTATGAGGGGCAGGGGCCGGAGCATTCGAGCGCGCGGCTGGAGCGGTTTTTGCAGCTGTGCGCGGAGGACAATATGCAGGTGTGCAATCTCACTTCGCCGGCTCAGTATTTTCACGTTCTCCGGCGGCAGATCCTTCGCGGCTACCGGAAGCCGCTGGTGATCATGACGCCGAAGAGTCTTTTGCGTTCGGAGGAGGCGGCTTCGAAAACGGAGGATTTCACGAAGTCGCGTTTTCACGCAATTCTTGACGATCCGGCGATTGAGAATCGCGCTGCGGTGACGCGGGTGGTTTTTTGCTCGGGCAAAGTCTATTTTGATTTGCTCAAAGGCCGTAAAGCCGCTGGGCAGGCCGGCACGACAGCCATCGTTCGCATTGAGCAACTTTATCCTCTGAACGGGGAGAAGCTCCAGCGAATCGCTCGGAGTTATCCCAATGCAGCAAGGTTTGTTTGGTGCCAAGAGGAGCCGGAGAATATGGGCGCGTGGTTGTTCATCGCGCCAAAGATTGCTGGCTTCATCGGCTCTTTGATCGGCTACGCCGGACGGCCAGAAAGTGCCAGCACTGCCACCGGATCGCTCGGCGTGCACAAAGCGCAACAAGCCGCGCTGGTCAAAGAGGCTTTTGAAGTTTAAACAGAGCGAATCCATGAATATTGAAGTGAAAGTTCCGGCTGTCGGCGAATCCATCTCGTCTGGCATTCTCTCCGTGTGGCACAAAAAAGACGGTGAAGCCGTAAGCAAGGACGAGACGTTGTTCACGCTGGAGACCGACAAAGTTGCGCAGGAAGTGGCAGCGCCCGAGGCGGGGGTGCTTCGCCACAAAGCCATTGAAGGCGAGGAAGTGAAAATTGGCCAAACCGTGGCCGAGATTGAGCCCGGCGCCGTGGCTTCCGCCGCGCCACCGACCTCGACTGCGAAGCCGACTCCACCGCCTGTTCCGTCTGCGATTCCTGTTCCTCCTCCAATTCCGGCGCAGCCCGTTGCCGCGGCGTCTTTTTCGACGATGGCTTCCACTTCGACTGCGCCGTCGGACTCCCGGAGTGTTCGCAAAAAACTCTCGCCGCTCCGTCGAAAAATCGCGGCTCAGCTCGTGATGGCTCAGCATACGGCTGCAATTCTGACCACGTTTAACGAGTGCGACATGAGCGCGGTGATGGCGCTTCGCAAAGAGCTCCAGGAGGATTTCGTCAAAAAGCACGGCGTCAAACTCGGCTTTATGAGTTTTTTCCTCAAGGCCGTTGTCGATTCGTTGCAAGCCGTGCCGGCGATCAACTCGCGCATTGATGGCGATGATTTGATTTTGAACAACAGGTTCGACATTGGCGTAGCCGTGGGCACGGAACGGGGATTGATTGTTCCGGTTCTGCGAGACTGCGAAACGCTGACGTTTGCCGACATCGAGAACCGGCTGGTCATGTATGCGACGAAGGCGCGCGAGGGCAAGGTGTCCATCGACGACTTGCAGGGCGGCGTGTTTACGATTTCGAACGGCGGCGTTTACGGTTCGCTTCTCAGCACGCCGATTCTTAACCCTCCGCAGAGCGGAATTCTCGGGATGCACAAAATTCAAGAACGTCCGGTCGTTATCAACGGCGCGATCGTCGCGAGGCCGATGATGTATCTCGCGCTGAGCTACGACCACCGCGTGATCGATGGCAAGGAAGCCGTGACATTCTTGATTCGTGTGAAAGACTGCATAGAGAATCCTGCGCGTCTTCTTCTCGGCGCGTAGCTCGGCGGAGAATTCGAAATGTGGAATGTGAAATAGAAGCGAGGGCGACCTGACTTTTTTATATGACCATTCTTGGAATTGATATTGGGGGAACGGGGATCAAGGGGGCGCCGGTCAATGTTGAGACCGGGGAGTTGCTGGCGGAGAGGTTTAGGATTCCGACTCCGCATCCGGCTCTGCCAAACGCTGTGGCCGATGTGGTTGGGGAGATCGCCAAGCATTTTGAATACTCGGGTCCGGCGGGAGTGACGTTTCCGGCGATTGTTAAAAAGGGCGTTGTTTATTCGGCGGCCAATGTCGACGAGTCTTGGATTGGAACGGATGCCGCGGAGCTTTTTCGGAGTCATCTCGGGCACCCGGCGACGGTGATCAATGATGCGGATGCGGCGGGGGTTGCGGAGATGAAGTTTGGTGCCGGGCGGGGCCGCAAGGGCGTCGTGATTCTGCTCACGTTTGGAACGGGAATCGGGTCGGCAATTTTTCTCGATGGGAAGTTGCTACCGAACACGGAGTTCGGGCATTTGGAGATTCGCGGGAAGGATGCAGAGAAACGCGCTTCCGAGAAGGTGCGTGAGGACAGGGACATGAGTTGGAAAGAGTGGGCTGATCGCGTGAGCGAATACCTCGGGCACCTTGAGAAACTGTTCTCGCCCGATCTCTATATCATCGGCGGTGGCGTGAGCAACAAAGCCGACAAGTTCCTGCCGTTTCTCACGGCGAAGACCGAGGTTCTCATCGAGGCGGCGCAGATGCGCAACGAGGCGGGCATCATTGGTGCCGCGTGCTTGGCGGCGTCTCCAGTGGACTAAGCGAAGGAGTCGAGTTGGTGGAGAATGTCCTCGAATGGGACGTCTTCGAGGAGGCCAAACGCGTCGTGCCGGCTGAGGCGGTCGCGGGTGGCGGCAGGGCTGGTAATGCCGCACAGAAAACGGGCCATCGCGCGACGTGCGCTGAGGGCGGCGTGGTTTTCCCGGCGCAACGAGCGGATGACAGCGAGATCGGCTAGGGAAATGTCGCGGGGCGCATTTCGCGGCAACGGTCTCGCGGGTGTTCCGAGGCACGCGCCGCAGTGACCGCAGGGCTCGGCGAGTTTTTCGCCGAAGTATTCGAGAAGATACCGGGTTGAGCAGCCGGGGTGCTCGGCAAAGGCCAGCGTGGTTGCGGTGCGGGCGAGGGCTTGTTCTTCGTGTTGCGAAAAGACCTCGTGCATCCATGTTGAAACCTCGTTCGGTGAACGTGCGGCTGCTGCTGGGAGGAGTTTAAAGCGGTGCCGGATTCCGGAGGGTTTGACTTCGATATCTTGAGCTTCTTCAAGGTGGCCGAGCGCCTTGAGAATGCGGTCGCGCGACTCGCCGAGGGACTCCGCGGCGGCGTCCACGTCGAGTGTGAGCAGGGAGCGTCCGCGCTTGCCAGAGGCAAAGAGGTTTTTGAGAAAGCGCTGGCGTTCCGGCGTGTGGCCCGCGATCACACGCTCTTCGGGCTGACGGAATGCGATGCGGAACGTGCGGTAAAACGAGCCGTCGGGTGCGAGGAGTTTTTCTTTTTCGAGATAGGTGAAGATGGTTTCGAGAACGAGGGGGCGGATGTCGAAGGTGCGAGACATGTCGTATCGACTGATGTCAAACGCCGGGCCTTGGCGGAGAAGATGATCGACAAGATGGCGGAGCGCGGATTCGTCGGGCGTGTCGCCGAGAGTGAAGTTGCGGAGCACGGTGAGATCATCGGCGCAGGCCAGGAGTTCGCAGTGCGAGGGTTGGCCATCGCGTCCGGCCCGGCCAATTTCCTGTTGATAGTTCTCAATGGTCTTGGGGAGATTGAAGTGGTAAACGCTGCGGATGTTGGCTTTGTCGATGCCCATGCCGAAGGCGATGGTGGCCACGATGATGTCACAGCGGCCTTGCATAAAGTCCTCTTGAACGGAGGAGCGGATGTCGTCGGCGAATCCGGCGTGGTAGGCACGGGCGTGGAGTCCGTTTTTTTGCAAGTGGGCGGCGACGCTCTCTGCTGTGTGCTGGAGCGTGACGTAAACAATGGCCGGGAAGCGGCGTTCCGTCGTGAGCCGCGAGGCGAGAAGATCGATGCGTTCACTGGCGGCAACGGGCGTGATGTGGATTGCGAGATTGGTGCGGCGGAACGACGTTTGGAACGTGTGCTTGATGCGGAAAGCGCGGCAGATGTCTTTAACGACAGGCGGAGTGGCGGTGGCCGTGAGAGCGAGGACGCGTTTGATGCCGAGCCGTCGCGACAGTGCCGCGATGCGGAGGTATTCGGGGCGAAAATTGTGTCCCCACTCCGAGATGCAGTGGGCTTCATCAATAGCGAGAAGTGAAATGTTGGCGCGTCGGAGCCGTTGAAAAAAGCGCTCGTTGCCG
Organism: Chthoniobacterales bacterium; assembly: GCA_038222685.1. Taxonomy (GTDB): domain Bacteria; phylum Verrucomicrobiota; class Verrucomicrobiia; order Chthoniobacterales; family Terrimicrobiaceae; genus JBBRHN01. The sequence goes on from JBBRHN010000003.1 coordinate 6,226, forward strand.
AAGCGTTCCGGCGACATGTAGAGGAGCTTGAGCGTGCCCGACGCCATGCGTTCGTGGATTTGAAATACTTCGGATTCAGTGAGCGTCGAGTCGAGTCGGGCCGCGGCAATTCCGCGGGCGACAAGGGTGTCGACTTGATCCTTCATGAGCGCGATGAGCGGCGAGATGACAACCGTCAGACCATCGAGCAACACGGCAGGGAGTTGGTAGCAGAGCGATTTACCGCCGCCGGTCGGGAGAATTGCCAACGTTGGCTGGTCGGCGAGTAGGCTGGCTACGATTTCCGACTGACCCGGACGAAACTCGGCGTGGCCGAAAAAACGCTTGAGAGCGGACTCGGGCGAGGAGTTCAAAAAAAAGATTAGGCCGCGGGTTTCACGCGGGCGGACTTTGCGACGGTGGCGGGGAGTGCCGCGAGGATTTTTTGGACAGCGGCGGCGGACGTGATGCCGTGTTTGGCACGGAGAATTGGGACGGTGCCGTGCTCGACGAATTGATCGGGCCAGCCGATGCGGACGACCGGGGTGGTAATGCGCTGGTCGGAGAGGTGTTCGATGACGGCGCATCCGAATCCATTGTGGAGGACGTGATCTTCCATCGTGCAGACGACCTCGCATCCGCGTGCAAAAAATTCAATCGTAGCGGTATCGAGAGGCTTGATCCAACGGGCGTTGATGACGGCGGTGGAGATGCCTTGTTCCTCGAGTTCGGCGGCAGCTTCGAGGGCGAGTTCGCACATGTTGCCAAGAGCGATGATGGCGGCGCGAGAGCCGTGACGGAGGACTTCGGATTTTCCGATTTCGAGGAGCTGGGGTTTCTTCTTAGGGACAACGCCTGTGCCTGCTCCGCGCGGGTAGCGAATGGCGATGGGGCCCTCGCTGTAATTCGCCATGGTCCAGAGCATGTCGGCAAATTCGTCCTCGTCTTTGGGCTGCATGTGAACGATGCCCGGGACGCCGCGGAGGTAGGCGATATCGAAAAGCCCGTGATGCGTCGGGCCGTCGTCGCCGGAGAGCCCGGCGCGATCCATGCAGAGCGCGACATTGAGATTTTGCAACGCCATGTCGTGAATGATCATGTCGTAAGCTCGCTGCATAAACGTGCTGTAAATGGCGAGGAATGGCTGCATGCCTTGCACCGCGAGGCCGCAGGCAAAAAGCGCTGCGTGTTCCTCGGCTATGCCGACGTCGAAAAAACGATCCGGGTGGCGTTTGGCGAATCCGATCAGTCCCGTGCCAGTGGGCATGGCGGCGGTGATGGCGGCGATTTTGTTATTGCTGTCGGCAAAGTTGGCGAGCGTCTGCCCAAGGAGTTCCGAATAGGTCGGGGTGGAGGAGGAGACGGTTTCGCCAGTGTCGAGATGGAACTTGCCGAGCCCGTGGAACTTGTCGGGCTTTTCCAAAGCAGGAGCGTAGCCTTTGCCTTTTTTGGTGAGAATGTGAAGGATGACGGGCTCGTTTTGGGTTTTCAGAAACTCGAACGTGCGCGTGAGAAGTCCGATGTCGTGTCCGTCGATGGGTCCGTAGTAGCGGATGCCGAAGTCTTCAAAAATGACGCTCGGGGCAATGAGGTTTTTGAGTCCGACCTCTGCCTTGTGAGCGAGCTTGCGCGCGGTTTTTCCGCCGATCCATTCGACAAATTGGGCGGCCTTTTCGTGGAGGTGGGCGTAGGAGGGGTTGGCGACGATGCGGTTGAGATACTCCGCGATGGCGCCGACATTTTTCGCGATAGACCATTCGTTGTCGTTGAGGACGATAATGAGTTTTTTGGTGGAAGAGGCGACGTTGTTTATGGCTTCGAAACTGACACCGCAAGTGAACGCGGCATCGCCCGCGATGCATATGACGTGCTCGTTGCCTCCCATGCGGTCGCGTGCGGCAGCCATCCCGAGGGCGGCGGAGAGCGCCGTGCCGGCGTGACCGGCCCCGTAGCAATCGTGTTCGCTCTCGGTGCGAAGAAGGAAGCCGTTGAGGCCCTGATATTGACGGATGCTCGAGAAGCGGTCGTGGCGTCCGGTCAGGAGTTTGTGAACATAACCTTGATGGCTGACGTCAAACACAAACTTATCTTTCGGAGTGCTAAAAACGCGGTGAAGGGCGATGGTGAGTTCGACGACGCCGAGATTGGGCCCGAGGTGGCCGCCCGTTTGGGACAGAATGCCGATGAGTTCCTCGCGGATCTCCTGAGCGAGCGCGGGGAGCTCTTCTTCGGGGAGTTTTTTGACATCGCCCGGGCTTTTGATGGTTGGGAGGAGTGAGCTCATTCGGCGTTGTCGGGTTCGTCAAAGTCGGTCAGTGACGCGCGGCCTTGGGCATCGCGCGAGATGATTTGGATCCGCTTCTCGGCGGCGTCGAGTTTTTCCTGGCAGTTTTTTACCAAGCCGAGACCCTCTTCGTAGCGGGCGATCAGCGTTTCCAGCGGCAACGTGCCGACCTCCATCTCGGCGACGATGGCGTTGATCCGTTCGATGGCCGTCTCCAGGCTCGGAGGTTTGGTTTCAGATTTTTGCCCCATGGTTTTATAACAAAGACTCGCGGCGGGTTTTCGTCACTCGCGTTTGTTCCAACGATCCCGGTCTGAGAAGATCATACATTCTCCTTCGATGGGAAGCGCGGTGAAGTAAGGAAGGGCAAATCCGTCAACCCGCGGCGGGCGCGTGATCAGCAGAGCCCATTCCTTCCAGGCACCTTTATAGATGTCTGAGAAAAGGCGTGCGTTGCCAGTGATCGGGGTGAGGTAAAGGCCGCTGACAGGGGCGCCAACCATTCGGTAATCGTTGATGCTGTTGAAGGATTTAACGCTATCAGGCAGGAGGAGGGATTTCCGCTGGGCATACCACGCGACGGCCCACGGCATGTCTGAGGCAATCACTTCGTCCTCCCCAAACCATTCGCCCAGGACCGCGATGAACGGCGGAACATAGGGTGGCCAGTTGATGGCGGCCCCGCGTCCGGTGAACAGTGTTGCCAACAGAGGAGCGGCGCAGAGGAAGACGATAATCGAGAGGAAAATAATCCGAAGGATTGGGTAGTTGATGTCCCACCTGCTCCAAAGAACCAGCAGAAACGCGAGTCCGAAAAAGATGAAGATCGGGATGAAGAGGACGTGGAGTTGGTTGGAGGAGATGACTCCACCGTTTCCGAAAAAGCCCATCCCGATAACGGCCCCCAGCCACATGAGAACCACGCACCATCGAAAAAGAGAGGTGGTTGTCGAGCGAAACGGGTGGAGCAGTGCGAGAAAAAAAGCGCAGGCGGCAACGTTCATGCCGAGGAGCGCAATGAGGTTCTCGATTTGTGACGAAACGTTTGCTTTGAGTTTGGAGATTGCGCCTGAGCCACTCATGGGAGGAGCGTCGTCGAGGACGCGCAGGTAGCCTTCCTCGGGGGAGCCCTGGGTCAGACCAGCGTAGATTGCGAGGCCAAAAGGGTTCCCCGCGACCGAGTAAGTGCGTGCCATCCACGGGAGCACGACGATCAAAAGCGCAGCCAGCCCTGCGAAGGCGGCGATGCCCCGGGGTTGGAAGAATACGAGCGAGAAGATAAGCCACCCGAGGAAAAGCCAGACCGCGAGGCCGTGGGCGAGGGTCATGAGGCCGAAGAGCAGTCCGGCACTAAAGAGCGAGAGCAGCACGACCACTGTGCGGTCGTGATTTTGCATCGCAAAGACTGTGAGCAGCATGGCTCCCGAAAAGAGAAACAACATGAGCATTTGCGGCAGGCCGGATAGTGAGAACTGCCACATCATGTCGCTAAGGAGAACGATGGCACACGCGATGAGCGACAATTTAGTGTCAAACAACCGCGCGCCGACAAAATACCAGATTCCGACCGATAGGAGGAAAAACACGATCGACAACCCCGCAATGGCGCGATCTCCCGCATAGACGAGGTCGGTCGGAGACATCTTCCATGACGATTGGACAAGCTTGAGCGGGAGGGCATTGACGAAAGGATTGAGCGGAGACTGGTAGAAGTCCGGAAAATTTTCAGCGGGGACGCCTTTGCCTGACGCTTCGAGTTGGCGAATGGCGAGTGGGCGGATAAACTGCGTGCTGAATCCCTTGCCGCTGGCGATATTTCGTGCGATCTGCCCTTGATCCATCGCGGTGATGTTTGAGAAGCCTTTGAACTGAACGAACAGGTAAAGGAGGGTAAGAACAACGATGAGAACGAGAAACATCGCGCCGCGAATAACGGGTGCGAGTTTGCCTTGTTCGAGGGAGTGCACTGCGGCCTGTACGCCGGCTTCGTCTGTAGCTGCCATATGATTTAGGGATTATTAAGTTTGCGTTTGGAGATATTAAGTTCGTTCAAGCGGCGGTGCAACGTTCTGCGGCTGATCCCTAGCTTCTCGGCCGCGTCTGTCCGGTTGCCCCGGCACTTATCCAGCGCGCGGAGGATAAGAGCGGTTTCGGTTTCGTGCAAATCTAATCCGCGAGGGTTATCGGTGATGGCTTGGGAGGGCGGGCGGATGGTGGCGGGGAGGTCGCGGAGGGTGATGTCGGATCCGGTGGCCATAACGACGCCGTGTTCGATGGCGGTGCGGAGTTCGCGGACGTTCCCTGGCCAGTCGTAGTCAAGCAGTGCCGACATGGCATCCTGCGCGAGCTCTCGGACGGGTTTTCCGTTTTCCGCCGCCGATTCTTTGAGGAAACTTTCGACGAGCAGGGGGATATCGACTTTGCGTGTGCGGAGCGGCGGCATCGTGAGAGGAACGACGTGGAGACGAAAATAGAGGTCGTCGCGGAACGTGCCGTCGGCGACCATCTTTGCGAGGTCGCGGTTCGTGGCAGCGATGAGGCGCACGTCGGACTGGAGGGTTTGTGTGCCGCCGACGCGTTCGAATGTTCGCTCGCCGAGGACGCGGAGGATTTTAACCTGTGTCGTCGCGTCGATTTCGCCGATTTCGTCAAGAAAGAGGGTTCCGCCGCGCGCTTGTTCGAAGCGCCCGACCCGTCGTTCGAAGGCACCTGTGAAGGCACCTTTCTCGTGGCCGAACAACTCGCTCGCAAGGAGTTCCGGCGTGAGAGCGGCGCAGTGCACGGCAAGAAACTTTTGATCGGCGCGGGGGCTGAGGTGGTGGATGGCATGCGCGGCCAACTCTTTTCCGGTGCCGCTTTCGCCTTGGATGAGGACGGTCGCTTTGGAGGCGGCGACCTGTTTGATCGTGTCGAAAACCTCAACCATTACCGGGGACCGCCCGATCATGCCCTCCAGTTTTGACTGGCTCTCCACACGCTGACGGAGGGCTTTGTTTTCCTGCCGGGTCTCGCGCTCGCGAAGTGCCCGCTTGATGAGCATTTCGAGGCGATCTATGTTGACTGGCTTGGTCACAAAATCATAGGCCCCGCGCTTCATTGCCTCGACGGCGGTATCGACTGAGCCGTAGGCCGTCATCATGATGCAAACCGGCGGTTTCGGCAGCTTGAGCAAAAGTTCGATCAGTTCCATCCCGTCGTCGCTTCCGAGCCGGAGGTCAGTGAGCACAACATCGGCGGGTGCCGCTTCGTGAGTTGCGAGTGCGCCGGAGATGTCGGGCGCGACGTAAACGTCGAACTCTGCCTCCAAAGCGTGCCGTAACCCGTCGCGGGTGTTTTTCTCGTCGTCAACAATCAGTAGGGTCGGCGTCATGCAAGAGGCGAATCTCGCATCAGCAGCACGGGCTGCGAGAGCGGGATTACTCGAACGAGGATGCCGCCGCCGCCGGGAAATGCAAGTCTCGTCCCGGCTCGGTCGGTCGGATTCCCGGGGGCTCAGTATTTTTTTTCACGGCCGGAGAAATTCATTTGTCACGGTGCGGCAACGTGCGGTAACTTGAGTGCACTATGCGCCTCATGGTTTGCCCCCGGACGAATGTCTCGAGCTACGCCGATGCTCCAGTGACGCATTTCGTGAGCCTCATCGATCCCGATGAGAAGGAGGCTCCCGAGGCGCCGCGCAATGCTTCTCACAAGCTGCGACTGGTCTTCAGCGACCTCGACGACATTGAGATGACTTTGCCGAAGTTTGCCAAATATCCCGCGCCGCAGGAAAAGCACATGGCGGAGTTGATCGCGTTCGGTAAAAGCCTGAGCCACCTCGACGACTGGGGCCTGCTGGCGCATTGCGAGGCGGGCATCAGCCGCTCGACGGCAGCGTCGATTGCCATCCTCACTGCAGCCGGGTATCCGCCTCAAACGGCGTTTGGCATTGTGAGGCGAGTCTGCCCGGAGATGTTGCCGAACCGCCGGATGCTGCGCATCGCTGACCAGTTTCTCGGGACAAATGGCCGCCTCCACCACATGGCGGAAATTCACCGTCGGAAGGCGTTTCTCCGTGCCGGCTACGAAGATCCGACCAACGTGCTCCTCGCGGAGGCCAAGGCGAACGCCGCCAAGCCGGTTTCCCTCCTTCAGCGTTTTCTTGACAGCCTTCCCGCCGGCTGGCGTTCAATGGTCGGCTCGGGAGCCCGCCAGCGCGCCGCGATCAACAAGCGATCCAAAGGCGTCAGTTCGCCAATTTCTCCTTCGTTGGCATCGTCACGCTTGCGCCTGCCGCGGCTTTGAAGTCCGCGGTGGATTTGTTTCGCCACCCGGCTGGCTTGTTCTGTTAGGTTGCGCGACATGGACGATTTTTGGCACGATTGGCAACCGACGGAGCGTGCGACGCTTTGCTTTGTGATTCGAGATGGTCAAATCCTGCTGATTCTCAAAAAGCGCGGACTTGGTGCCGGCAAGATCAACGGCCCCGGCGGTCGCATTGAAGAAGGCGAATCCGCCATCGAGGCGGCCATTCGCGAGACCCAGGAAGAACTCGGAGTGACGCCTCTCAATGTCGAAGAGCGCGGTGTTCTTCACTTCCAATTTGCTGACGGTTATGCCCTCCACTGCACGGTTTTTTCAGCGACGGACTGCGAGGGCGAAGCAGTGGAAACCGACGAGGCCGTTCCGCGCTGGACGCCGTTGGGAGAAATTCCGTTCCACGAAATGTGGGCCGACGACCGATTCTGGCTGCCGGGGATGATCGAGGGGGGGCAATTTCGGGGTTATTTCCACTTCGATGGAGAGAAAATGCTGACAAATGACGTTTTATGGTCAAAAAAGTGATCGCGCAAATCACTGGTTCGCAACGCTATAGAATAATATTAAAATAAATATTTAAAAATCCCTTGCGAAGGTCAAGTGCCATGATACTTTCATCCCATTAGAAGATTGTTCTGGGGGGAACAACAGCCCGTCGTAGCATTCGTTGCGGCGGGCTGTATCTTTTTTCACCCTTTCAGTTTTGCGGCGATCAGATCTTCAAGATCAGCCTTGGTGCCCCGGATCACGACCATGAAGCACATCCCGTCTTGCTCGCGAATCGCGGCGGCGTATTTGTAGTCAAATTCTGCTACGCGCCACGAGCCCTCGGGCTGGATCTCGATGCCGAGGGGTGCCGGATCGAACACCATAAAAAACATGAAGTTTTCCGGGATCGCCAACACGCCGACCTGTTGACCTTCGATTTTGAAAATTCGAGCGCCGGCCGTCTGAAATTTTGCGAATTGTGAGGGGACGCGGAAGCGTTCAAAACCCTTCATCAAAAACCAATCCTCGAGCACGCCAGCTTCCTCCGCGACGATTTCGAACTGATCTGTCCGCAACTTCACGCCCTCCGTTGCAATCGAGAGCGCCTCTTCAGGAAAAACGCCCGCGCGTCCCAGAAAATGCCACGTCAGCAAACCGACGAGCAGGAGAAATCCCACAGTGACGGAGAGCATCGCCGGGTCGAGTGGGTGGAAACGCGCTTTCGCTTTTGTCGCCGCCGCGTGCTCCCGAATGCCCGCCAGTTCCTCTTGGCAGAGCGGCGGAATCGGCAGGCCACTGATTGTCTCGCCAACGATGTGATCGGTCTGAAGTTGGCGCTCGTAGTCCGCAAGCAGCTCCGGCGACTTCTGGAGGGCGGCGATGACTTTTTCCAACGACCTGGCATCCGACGGCTGGCTGGAAAGAAAAATACGGGCAGCGTGCGGCGTCATGGGTGCATTTTTATCGTCACTCGTCTTCGCGCTTCTTCGAGGCTTTTGGCCAACGATGGCAGTGATTCTCCAAGCAGCCCCGCGAGCTCCTCCCCTGCGAAAAGCTTCATGCCAATCAGCGTGAGCGCACTCCGCCCGGGCTCTTTCAATTCGTGAAGCGGACGCGTGCGCGCTTCGGTTTCGGTGGAAGGTTCGCTCGTGATTGGTTTTGCTAGCGATTGACGGTAGAGCGAAGCAAACAGAATCCTTCGAGCGCGGGCCGAATCGCCGGAATCACTTCGCCGCGCGAGTTTGTTCAAGGACGAGCGCAGGAGCTCCAAGGCCGCCGTTTCGCTTCCCGTCAACACCAGCGCATACCTCCACGCGTCGTCGAGAAATGGCCAATCGTCCTGTGCTGCACTCATCAAGTCGCAAATCTATAGCCCGCCCGCCCGAGAACCTCAAGAAACGAATGCTCTACAGAAAGTAAATGTCGCGCCCGCGGGGCCCTCGAAATGCAACTGCATCCTTGCGCCGTCCGGGTGTTCGGTTTACTCAAAGGGGCTCTCCTGATGATTAAGGTTGAACAGCTCTCGAAACGTTATGGCTCGACGCTTGCGGTCGATTCTATCGACTTCGAGGTCAAGAAAGGTGAGATCGTGGGGTTTCTCGGTCCGAATGGCGCGGGAAAATCCACGACGATGAAAATGCTGGCGGGCTACCTGCCGCCTACATCGGGCCGTGCGGAGGTTGCGGGGTTCGATGTTTTTCGCGAATCCCTGCAGGCCCGCGAGCGCATCGGTTATTTGCCGGAAAATGTCCCGCTTTACCCGGACATGCGCGTGCGGGAATTTCTCCGTTACCGCGCCGCGTTAAAGGGAGTTCCCGGACGCCGGATGAACGAGCGTGTCGGCGACGTCTTGGACCTTTGCGGCTTGGTCGAAGTCGAAAAAAAAGTGATCGGTCGCCTGTCGAAAGGTTTCCGGCAGCGCGTGGGGCTGGCCGATGCGATGATCCATGAGCCGGATTTGCTCATTCTCGATGAACCCACGATCGGGCTCGACCCGAACCAAATCCGCCAAGTGCGCGACTTGATTCGGAATCTTAAACGTCACCATACGATTCTCCTCTCGACGCATATTTTGCCCGAGGTGGAGATGCTTTGCTCGCGCGTGATCATCATCAACAAGGGAAAAATTGAGGCGCTCGATACGCCACAAAATCTCCGTGCCAAACTCGGTGCATCCGGACACATCATTCTCGATTCGAAAGTGCCCGATGCGCGCGCGGCGAGCGCAGAGTTGCGCAAGCTCGCCGGTGTGGAGTCCGTTAGCACGCGTGCGGACGGGGCATGGACGATTTTCACCGTCCGGGCGGTTCCCGGCGAAGATCCCCGCGAGGTGCTCTTCGCCCACGCGGCAGCGAGATCGTGGGCGACGCGGGAATTAAGCCGCTCCGCCGTTTCGCTCGAACAGGTCTTCGCAGAAATTACACATGCGGAGGAGGCATGAGAAGGTTCTTCACTCTTTTTGGCCGCGAAGTCGCAGGATCGTTTCATCAGCCGATGGCTTGGATCGTTCTTTGCTTTTTCCTGGTCATCACGGGATTTAATTTTCACGCAGGCGTCACGCTGCTCAACGGATCCTCGGGCTCGACGACGATGGTCGAGGCGTTTTTCAACACGGTTTATTTCTGGTTTCCGTTCCTGCTGGTTTTCCCGATGATTACGATGCGGGTTTTCGCGGAGGAGGTAAAAATGGGGACCATTGAGATGTTGATGACTGCTCCGGTGCGCGACATCGAAGTCGTGCTCGCGAAGTATTTTGGCGCTTTGTTTTTCTACATTGTCCTGTGGCTGCCGAGCGCGCTGTATTTTGTAGTATTCCAGATGGTGACCGATGTCAGTGCGGGCGGCGCGGCGGGCTCGTATCTCGGGGCCTGTGCGATGGTCGTGCTTCTGGGGATGTTCTATTGCAGTGTGGGATGCCTGGCGTCGGCATTGACCGACAACCAGATCGTCGCTGCGGTGATGGCGTTTGCGGCGATTTTGTTCATGTTTTTCCTCGGACTCATTTCGTTGCTTCTGCCCGGAGGCGGCGCGTTTGTGCGCGAGATCGTCTACTTCTTCTCGCCCGTTCAACACATGATGGATTTTTCCCGCGGGCTCATTGATACACGTCCGATCGCCTTCTACCTTAGCGCGACGGCGCTTGTCCTCTTTGCGACCTATCAAGTGTTTCAGCACCGGAGGTGGAAATCGTGAAGCGCACGGGTGTGCCGAGAACCGGCATTCGCATCGGCATCGTCATTCAGAGCCTGTCCGTGCTCGCGCTCTTTGTTTTTGTCAACTACCTGAGCTTTCAGCATTTTTATCGCGGGGATTTTTCCCGCTCTCAGAAATTTGCCCTTGCTGAGCAAACCAAACGTGTGCTTCGCGAGTTGAAAAAACCGGTCACGCTCACGGTAATCGCCTCGCCCACATTCGTGTCGGCGGCGAGCCAAATTCTCGGTGACGTGAAGAGCCTGCTTGCGGAGCTTCAGTTCTCCGGACGCGAGCGGGTCGTCGTTGAGCTTGTGGACCCCACGCGCAATCTCACCCGCATGCGCGAGCTCCAGGAGAAGTATAAGTTTAACAGCGCCGACAACCTTCTTATTCTTGACTACGACGGACGCACCCGCCTGTTGCCCTTGGCTGACATGGCCGACTTTGATTTTCGGCCCGTTGCGCAAGGCGGCGAACCGCGCCTGCTGGCCTTCCGCGGCGAACAAGCCATCACCGGCGCGCTCATCGCTTTAGTGCGACCCGAGGAGCAAGTGGTCTACTTTATGCAGGGCCATGGAGAGCCCGATCTCGGTGCTGGTTCCCCCGTTGGACTCCTTGTTGATTATCTTCAAAAACAAAACATCAAACTCGCCACGCTTTCTCTGGCCTCCAGCGACGCGATCCCAGCGGATGCTGGTGCAGTAATTCTCATCGCACCAAAGGCCGACTTCGACGAGCGCGAAGCGGCCATCCTTAGCGCGTGGTGGGGTAAACGCGGCCGGCTCCTTGTGTTACTTGATCCCGATGCAAAGACGCCCCGCATCCAGTCTCTGCTCGAAAGTGCCGGCATTCGTCCTCTCGACAACCGCGTGCTCCGCACGATCCAGCTCCCGTTTGCCACGGCTATCCTGCGCGATGTTACCGGCATTGTGTTGCCGACGACGCAAATGACGCAGCGTCTTGCCGGCGTCACCCTCCTCTTCCCCGGGCAAACCCAGTCATTGCAGTTCGATGAGGAAACCGCCAAGCGCGAAAAGATCCAGCTCCGTTCTCTCATCGAGCCGGCCGAGGAGTTCTGGGGCGAGGCGGACTACGCGATGAACAACCCGTCCGGCGTCCGCTACGACGACGGGCGCGACTTCGGCCAGCCGCTGAGCATTGCGGCATCGGCAGATCGGGGCGGCATCGAGGATGATCGCGTCGAATTGCAAACCTCGCGGCTTATCGTCGTCGGTAGCTCGCAGTTTGTCTTCGATGCCGTGATCAAACCCCAAGGTCTCGATTTCGTGCTCGGCGCCGTCAACTCGCTCCTCGACCGCTCGCGCATCTCTGGAGTGGCTCCCAAAAACGTTTCGCATTTTTCTCTTAATCTTACGGATGCTCAAATGGGCATCCTCGCGCTGTTTACGATGGTGATCGTTCCCGCGGTGGCCGCTTTCCTCGGCGTCATCGCATGGTGGAGAAGACGCAAATGAACCGACGCGCGACCATTTTCCTCGCCATTCTTGCCCTCGGGCTCGGAACGTTTGTGATCCTGCAATCGTCGCTGCGTCAAGACCCCGGCAAGCCGCCGGGCTCCGCGCTTTTTGATTTTGAGCCCGATGCCGTGCGCAGCGTCATCGTCACCAACGGCGATGCAAAGCTGGATTTTTGGCGCACCGAAAACGGCTGGCAAATCAACCCGGCGCCCGTTGACCGCGCATCAGCTGCCGCCATTCGCCAGATTTTAACGCTGGCGCTTGACACCCGCGTGCTCGACCGCGTGAAGGCGGGCGAACTCGCCGACGGGGAGGCACTCTCAAATTACGGACTCCGCAAGAGCCGCATGCGTCTGGATTTTAAGGGCGACGGCGATCATGCTCTGCTTTTCGGCAAAGAGGCGTCAGGCGAGGGCCGCGTCTATGTGCGCTTCGAGAATGCCTCTGATGTTTACCTCATCGACGACGCCCTCTACCGCACCGTATTTCGCCCCGTCGGCGATTTCCGCGACCGCCGACTCAGCAACTTGCGCCCTGATAGAATCGAGAGCTTTGTGATTCGCCGTCCGAGCGGTGAGATCGAAATCCGGCGGCGTGCGGGCGGGTGGCATATCGTGCGGCCTATCTCAGTTCCCGCCGATGAAAATGCAGTCGCGGCGTTTTTGAATCAGGTGCTCGGATTGGAAATTCAAGCGTTCGTTGAACCCGGCGCAATCGGCTCTGTCAATCAGGCGCTCGACGAGCCCGCGGCTTCGATCAGTCTCTTTGCTGAGGGCGAAGCGGCTCCCGAGGTTCTCAAATTGGGCGGCCAAGATGCTGCTGGCGGAGTGTTTGCCCGATTTAGCTCGCGGGATGTTACCGTGACGCTCCCGCAATCCGCCGAAAAACTACTCGCGACCGAGCTAAAAACGTTCCGCGATCCTGCACTCGCCCGCCTCAATCTCGACCTCGTGGATCGCATCCGCATCTCGGCAGGCGCAACGAAATTCTCGGTTTCGCGCAAGGCGGGGGCATGGGAAATCACGGACGGCGAAAAAATTGGACGTGCCAGCGAACCCGCAGTGGAGCGCCTCGCTGACATATTGAAGACCACGCGTGTCGAACGCTTCGAATCCGCCTCGCCAGCCAAGCTCGCCGCCCTCGGTCTCGACACACCCGAGCGACGCGTGGATTTCCTTTCGGTCGTTTCCGAAAACACCCCCGAGTCGCCCGCCGGTGAGCAGAGCGTTCTCGCGCTCGCGTTTGGAAAGCCTGCCGCTGACGGCCTCATTCCCGTCCATGCCGCCGACTCTCCAGAGATTGCCTTTGTCCCGGCCTCTGTGCTCGTTGCGCTCCCCGTTGAGCCGACATCTTGGGTCTCGCCCTGATACCGCGCATTGATTTTTCATCGCCCGAAGCTAGGGTCTCCCGACTGTGCCTGAATTCATGACATCCACCGAAATTCGCCAAGCTTTTCTCGATTTTTTCCGCGAAAAAAATCACACCATCGTCTCCTCGTCGAGCCTCATGCCGGACTCGCCGAACCTGCTTTTCACGAATGCCGGAATGAACCAGTTTGTTCCGATTTTTTTGAATGAAATTCCGTGTTCGTATGTGCCCGGTCGCGCCGCTGACACTCAGAAGTGCATTCGCGCGGGCGGCAAGCACAACGATCTCGACGATGTGGGTCTCGATACTTACCACCACACGTTTTTTGAAATGCTCGGAAACTGGAGTTTTGGCGATTATTTCAAAAAAGAAGCCATCGAGTGGGCATGGGAACTTATCGTTGAGAGGTTCAAATTCCCGCCCCAGCGCGTTTATGCCACCATCTACCAACCTGACCCCGGCGATCCGTCGGAGCGCGATCAAGAGGCTTGGGAACTCTGGGCCGCGAAGTTCCGCAGCGTTGGACTCGACCCCGAGGTGCACATCGTCAACGGCAACAAAAAAGACAACTTTTGGATGATGGGTGAGACCGGCCCGTGCGGCCCATGCAGTGAGATTCACATCGACCTCACACCCGATGGCGGCACCCGCGGCGCGCTCGTCAATAAGGGTAAGGCGGAGTGCATCGAGATTTGGAACAACGTCTTCATCCAGTTCAACGCAAATCCCGACGGAACCTTCACGCCGCTCCCAGCGCAGCACGTCGATACTGGCATGGGCTTCGAACGCCTCACCTCGATTATCCAAGGAACAAAAGGGTTCAGCGATTTCGCCAACGCAAAAATCTCCAACTACGAGACCGATATTTTCCGCCCGATCTTCGACGAGTTGGAGAAAATGAGCGGCCACCTCTACGGCAGCACGCTCCCGCAGCCGAATGCGCAGGGTCAGGTCATCCCGACCACGGAGCAGGAGAAAGTGGACGTTGCCTTCCGCGTCATCGCCGATCACATCCGCACACTCAGCTTCGCAATCGCCGACGGAATCCAGCCCGGCAACACAGATCGCAACTACGTCCTCCGCCGCATCCTGCGTCGTGCCGTGCGCTACGGGCGTTCGCTCGGTTTCCAAGATCCGTTTTTCTACAAACTCGTCGCCGTCCTCGCCCGCACGATGGGCGACGTCTTCCCCGAAATCCGAGCCAAACAAAAGCACGTCGAAGAAGTGCTCAAACGCGAGGAAGAAGCGTTCAACAAAACCCTCGATAAAGGCATTGCCCTCTTCGAGTCCGAAGCCGCCGCTCTCACGAACGAAGTGGGGACCGCGGGCTTCCAGCCCGCTCCGTCCGGCATCCTGCCGGATGGCGAGCCCGGCGCCCGCTACTGGAAACGCCGCCTCCCTCACTACGAGCGCCCACACGGCATCTACCATGTAACCTTCAGCACGAAAGACCGCCGCGCCCTCTCCCCTGCCGCTCGCCAGACAGTGCTCGACGCCCTCGTCTACTTCGACCTTCAGCGCTACGATCTCTTCGCCGTTTGTGTCATGCCGGATCACGTTCATGTCCTGCTCCAACCGTGGCCAAAGGAGAACTTCGCGGAGGAGAATCTCGTCTTTTGGAGCCTCGCCGAGCTCATGCACTCGGTGAAATCGTTCACGGCGACGGCGATCAACAAGGCCGAGGAAACGCCGGGGCAGCAACTCTGGGAAAATGAATATCACGACCGCCTGATGCGGTCGGATGCGGACGTGTCGGAGAAGTTTCAATACATCTGTCGCAATCCTTGGGCCGATCATGTTGTCGGGCCGGAGGAGC
>JBBRHN010000004.1:0-19192 GCA_038222685.1 Chthoniobacterales bacterium
CGAATTTCTTTTCGCCTCCCGCCTCTATGACGCGGCGCATCTTCAGTTCGAGACCGCCGCCAGTGAAGCGAAAGACGCCGAGGTGCGACTCACGGCCAAGTATTTTTCCGCCCGGAGCCTCGACTACATGAAGCGCGATGCCGAATCCGCCGAGGCTTACCGCATCGTGATTGCCGCGGACGGAAAAAACCCCTACCGCGAGCACGCGCTCATGGCCCTCGCCGAGATCGACGTCCGCGCCGGGCGCAAGGCCGAGGCCCTCACCTCGTTCGAAAGTATCGCCAAATCTACCACCAGCCTCCGCTCCGAAGCTGCCGTGAAAGCCGCCGCCCTCGCCGCCGAACTCGGCGACCGCGAGAAAGCGCTCGTTCTTTTCGAGCGCGTCACCAAAGCCACCGACGCGCCAGATTGGCGTCCGATCGCACTCATCGGCGCGATGCGTCTTCGCTACCAGGGCGCGGATTACAAGGGCGTCACCGGGATGGGCGCAAGTGCGGTGGCCTCGATGCCCGAGGAGGTCCGCCCAGAGGCTCTCCAACTCCTCGCCGCTTCCTACCGCCAAATCGGCAACAACCTCGAAGCCCGCCGCGTTTACGATCAAATTTTAAAGGAATTCCCCGACGCCGCGCCAGCTCAGGACGCCCGCCTCCAGCGCCTCGTGAGCCTTTACGCCCTCAACGAAAAAAACCTTGTCGCCGAGATCGACGCATTCCTCGAAAAATCCACCGATCCGAAAGCCCGCACCCAAGCCAATCTTCTCAAAGCCGAGACCCTCTACAAGCAGTCGAACTTCGAAGCCGCGGGCCAGATCTACCAGGCACTCGTCTCCCAGAAACTCGACCCCGCGCTTGATGCCGACGTCCTTTACAAGCTCGGTTGGTGCCGCTCGGCCACGGGCAATGATGGTGCCGCCGTCGCGGTGTTCACCGAATTTCTCGAAAAATATCCCGCCCACGCCATGGCCGCCAGCGCGCTCGCCCGACGCGCTCTCGCCCATCAACAAAGCAAAGCCTTCGACTCCGCCATCGCCGATTTTGACCTCATCGCCACAAAGTATCCGGGCACGACGGAACACGAACTCGCCCTCCAGCAAAAAGCCCTCATCCACGGCCAGAAAAAAGACTACGCCGCGATGAAAAAAGATTTTGCCGAGCTTCTCGAAAAGTTTCCAAAAACCGCCGCTGCCGCGCAGGCGAATTTCTGGCTCGGTTGGGCCGCTTTTGAAGAAAAAGACTACAAAGAGGCGATCTCGCGCCTCGACCAATCCCGCAAACTCGACGCCGCCCAGTATGGCGACCGCGCGACCCTCCGCGTGATCCTCGCCCACTACTACCTCCAGGATCGCGCCGCCGTCAGCAAAGAAGCCGAGGCCTACAAAGGCGGCAATCTCCCGGCCGAAATTTCCCTCTGGCTGGCCGGCAAGCTTTTCGAAGAGGGCAACTTCGCCCGCGCCGAAGCCGTTCTCGCTCCGCTCGCCGCCAATCCTGGAGCCATTCCGCCCGATGCCTTGATCCAACTCGCCGAGTCCCGCGTTAAACTTGGCAAACTCCAGGAGGCTCGCGCGCCTGTTGACAAATACCTCGAGACCGCACGCGAACCCGCCACCCGCGCCCGAGCGCTTCTCGTTAAGGCCCGGATCGAGGCCGGTGCCCGCAACCTCGACGCCGCGAACACCCTCGTCGGAGAAGCCCTCCTCCTCCAACCCGAAGGCCGCATCAATGCCGAAGCACGAATCGCCTCGGGCGACATCCTCCTCGCCCGCTCGGATTTCGACGGCGCCGCCCGCGCTTACATGACCGTCTCTGTCCTCACCGACGATCCTGCCATCACCCCGCGCGCCCTTCAAAAAGCTTCCGATGCCTACCGCCGCGCCAACAACACTTTCGAGTCCACCCGCGCTCTCACCGAACTCAAGGAAAGATTTCCCGATTTCCAAAAATCTGCCACCGTGAAAAAAGATCCGTCATGAAATTTGCCACCCTGATCTTTTTGTGTGCGTCCGCCGCCGCTTTTGCCGGCGAAGTCGCACTCACCGCGCACCCGCTTGCCGACGTCAAAGCATCGCTCGATATCCCGGAAGGCTGGACCTCGACGACCGAAGCCGAAGACGGCGTTTTTGTCTACCACTTCGGCAAAGGCGGCGCAGAATCCTCCACGTCCATCACCCTCAGCGTCACCACGAAAGTCCCCGACCGCACGGGCCAATCGCCAGCTGAATACGCCTCCGCCCTCATCGATATGTCCGGCGACGACAGCGTCTCCTCCAACGTCGTCAAAGGCGATTTCAAAGGCCTTAAATCCCTGCGCTCCGAATACGACTTCGAAAGCGACACAGGCAAAATGCGCGCTGTCAATATCGCCCTCTCGAATGACAAATCCGGCACCCTCTACTTCTTTGCGTGGCAAGCCCCTCTCGACGAATCCGCTGAGCTTGAAGCGATCCGCGAAAAAATCCTTGCCTCCGCAAAATTCGATCCCGGGTTTTGAACGTCGGGCACGTTTCAGTTGACCAACTGGCTGAATGAAAAGCCTCTCGCGTTTTCTCGCCTTCGTCGCCCTCGCCGCAGTGCTTGTCGCCGGCGTCTACCTCTGGCGCAGCGCAGCGCCATCCCGGCCTGCCACCGCCGTTGAGCTCCGCACCAAACTGCCCGGCCTTGCCGCTCTAGATCGCGAATTCACCATGCTCGTCAGCTCTGTCGTTCCCGCCGTCGTGAGCATTAACGCCATCCCGGCCGAAACCACCGACCCCCGCGCCGCACTCCTCCGCCAGCTTCTCAACATGGGCGGGCAACCCCAAGAGAACGCACAAACGGGCGCCGGTGCCATTGTCTCCCCGGACGGCTACATCGTCACAAACTGGCACGTCATTTCTGCCGCCGGAAGCGTCGAGGTTTTTTTCAACGACGGCTCCGCGCTCCCCGCGAGACTCGTCGGCGCCGATCCCCTCTCCGACATCGCCGTTCTTAAAGTCGAAGCCCGCGACCTCGCGACTCTCCCATTCGCAGATTCCGACTCCGTGAGCGTCGGTCAGATGGTCTTTGCCGTGGGCAACCCCTTCGGACTCTCCGAAACGGTCACGCAAGGCATTATCAGTGCCAAGGGCCGCCGCACCTCGACCGAGGCCACCAACGAGTTTCTTCAGACCGATGCGCCTATTAATCCCGGTAACTCAGGAGGCCCCCTCATCGACCTTAGCGGCGCCATCGTCGGCCTCAACAACTCCATCCTCCTGCGCACCGACGGCATCGGCTTCGCCATCCCTTCAAACACCGTCCGCCGCGTCTTTGACAACATCCGCGAGCATGGCCACGTCATCCGCCCGTGGTTCGGCGTCAACATGCTCCCGCTCACCCCCGCCCTCGCCGCACGCCTCGGCATCAAGGATCTCCGCGGCGCTCTCGTCTCATCCCCCGTTCCCGGCTCCCCAGCCGACCGCGCCGGCATCCAGCCCGGTGACCTCATCGTCTCTTTCAATAACCGTCCCATCGCCGATCCCACCGACCTCCGCAACCGCATCGTGGAGTCCGAGCCCGGACGCGATGCCACCCTCGGCGTCATTCGCGCCGGACGTGAACTCGCCCTCAAAACCACAATCCAAAAACTCCCCGGCGAATAAGGGCTTTTTTTTTTTGGAAAACTCAATAACCTTTCTCTCTCGTGACCTCAGCCACTCAGAGCACCCCTCCCATCCCACGCCAGCCCATCGGCGCGACATTCGTTGTCGCCATCAGCATTCTCGGCTTTTTCCTCATCATTCAATTCCTCGCCGTAGCCTGGTTTTTCCTCCCGAAACTCCAGCAGCAAGTCGTCGAGAGCGCGACCGTCGCCAGCATGCCGCCGGCAACCCAGCTTCCCGCGACCCAGAGCGCTGGACCAGCCGCCACCGATCGCGCCCAGCCCGACCCGGCTCTCAAACTTCGCATCAACACACTTGTCGCGGAATCCGACGGCCTCTATCGCGTGGGTGATTTCGACGGCGCGCTCAAAGGCCTCGACGAAGCCGATGGCCTCCTTCCCAACGACCCCGGCATCCTCCTCCGCAAAGCCCGCGCCCTTGAAAGTCTCCAGCAACCCGCCGACGCCGCCGCACTTTACTCCCAAGTGCTCGCCATCGACGCGCTCCCGTCGGAACTCCGCGCACAGGCCTCGAAAAAACTCGCGCAACTCGGCGGGGTCGCGGCCGCGGCTCCAAAAACCGGCAACGCCCTCGTCGCCGACGAAGCCGGCACCGATGTGCGCGACGAAATCGGCCTCCAGCCAGGCTCCAACCTCGGCATCGTCAGCACCAATCTCCGCGATGGCTCGACCGGCATGAAAAGCCTCCGCATCGCAATCAAATCACGCCCCAATGTCAATATCGATACCCGCGAGATGAAACTCCACGTCTTCTTTTACGAAAAAGACGAGAGCGGCGACGTCCAGTTGACCGAGTCCAAAGTCGTCTCCCAGTGGATCAGCCCTCCCGTCAACTGGGCCGATAACGAGCCCGAAGTTCTCGACGTCAATTACATCCTCCCCGACAGCGATCTCCCAGGAAGTGCCGCCTCCAATGGCTCGCCCGGCCGCACCTTCGCCGGCTACATCGTCGGCGTTTATTACAACGCTGAGCTGCAAGATACCCGCGCCGAACCCGGCCCCCTCGCCAAAAAATTTCCCCTTCCGCTTTACTTGAAGCAGGATCCCCAATGAAAGTTCTCATCGTCGATGGCGACCCCGTCGCCGCCTCCACCCTCGCCGGTGGACTGGGCCTCCTCGGATGGAAAGGTGCCGGTCACGTCTCAGATTCCGACGCCGCCGTTGATTGGATGAACCAAAACGGCGGCTGCGATTTTCTCGTCTGCGATATCTTTATCCAGCCCTCCGATGGCTTTACCCTCCGTGAGACCATACAGCCCCATCTCCCGGAAATGAAGACCATCTTCTTCACCGAGCACGATGTCTCCGCTTACGCCGAGCGCCTCGCCGGCTGCGAACTCCTCGCCAAACCCGTCTCCGCTTCTGACCTCGCCGCCACCCTCCGCCGCCTCGCCACACCGGTCGCCACACCAGTCGCCACACCGGTCGCCACACCGGTCGCCACACCAGCCGCCCCTCGTGCCGTAGCCGTGTCCCCGCGGGTTGCTGTCGCGACGCCTACCCCTGTCGCCGTCAACCCCGCCTCCACACCCGCGAAGACGTCGATGCAAAAAGTCTCGCTTCCGACAGTGGTCGCTGCCTCGCCAGTGGCGACCCCAAGGGCAATACCCGCTCCCGTCGTCGCCGTCGCCAAAGCAGCCGTGGCCGCCGTCCCCAAGGCTGCCCCTGTCGCAGCGGTTTCCGCCAAACCCGCCGTTTCCCTCAAGCCCGCCGTCGCACTCGCTGTCGCAGCTGCGAAAAAAGCATCGCAGACGCTCGCTCTCGGCTCCGAGGTCGAGCTCCCCCCTGATGAACTCGTCGGCACCGTCGTCGGCAACTACGCGGTCGAAGCGAAAATTGGCTCAGGCTCGATGAGCAACATTTACCGGGCCCGCCAAACCACCGTATCCCGATACGTCCGCTTCTACGCCCTCGAGCCGAAGCTCGCCGCCGATCCCGCCTCCGTCCAACGCTTCCTCGGCAATGCCAGTGCAAAAGCGAAGGCGACTCACCCTCTCGTCATCACGGTTTACGAAGCCGGCGAGAGCAACGGCACCTACTTCTACTCCTGCGAATACGTCCCCTGCCGCTCATTGCGCCAAGTCCGCGAGGCGGGCGATCACCTCAACGAAACGACCGGCATCGCCGTTCTGCGCGCCGCTACTGCAGTTCTTGGATCCTTCGGACGCGAAAAAATCGAGCACGACCTCATCACCGATAACGCCATTCTTATCGGACCCCAGAATCGTCCCCGCATCGCCAACATCGCCGCCATTCGCACTGCTGTCCCTTACGATACTGCCGCCGAGATGAATCGCGTCGGAGAGATCGTTCTCGCCGCCCTCCCGCCCTCGCCCAACACTCCGATTTCGCGAGGCTTGGCAGAGGTTCTCATGGACCGCTCCAAGGCCCCTGCCTCGTGGGCCGCATTCGATCAACTCATCACCGCCAAAGAGCCCAAAGCCGCTCCGACCGACGCCTATAAAGTTGACGCACAGGAACGCGCCGCGATCCGCATGGTCGAAGAGGCAAAAAAACGCCAGCGCAAAGGGATGCTCATCAACAGCCTCGTCTCACTCGCTCTTCTTGCGGCCGCCCTCGTTACGGTCTACTTCATATTCAATCGCGGCAAGGGTGCTGATGCACGCGCGCTCAATGACATGGTCGAGATCCCGGCCGGCGAGTTCATCTACCAAGAAGGCGAAAAAGTCACCTTACCGAAATTTTTCATCTCCGAGTATGAGGTAACCATTGCCCAATACGCCGAGTTTCTCGACTTTCTTGAGAAAAATCCCGACAAGGCCGGTTCTATTGCGCACCCCAACCAACCAAAAGGCAAATCCCATGTCCCAGTCGGCTGGGCGGACATGAAAGAGCTCAATCCGCCCATGCCCGGCTACTACGCCCGCGCCAAAAAATGGGGCCAGTTCCAAAGCGCCGCACTCGATGTCAACAGCCCAGTCTTTGGTGTCGATTGGTTCGATGCCTACGCTTACGCCCAGTGGAGGGGACAACGTCTCCCGACCGAACAAGAGTGGGAAAAAGCCGCCCGCGGCACCGACGGCTTCAAGTTCCCCTGGGGCAATAACGAAGATCCCGATCGCGCCAATACCGGCATCGATCTCGAGAACGATCCCAAAAAAGGCGGCGACAAAGACGGTTTCAAACGCTGGAACCCCGTCGATGCCAAAAAGGGCGACAAGAGCCCGTTCGACATGATCGGTGCTGGCGGCAACGTCTCCGAGTGGACCGCCACCTACGCTCCGAGTCCGAAGTTTCAAGGTGATCAGTTGCCCGTCATTCGCGGCGGAAACTGGCGCAACAAAGACGCGTCCGTCACCCGCCGCGTGATCGACGTGCTCGATCTTCGCAGCGATGACGCTCTCGGCTTTCGCACCGCTTCCGATACCCCGCCAGCCGCAAAATGATGTCCCGCCTCGCGCTCTTCTGTGTGCTGTTCGCCCTCGCGGCGGCGACGACCTTCGCCCAAGTGCAGGTCGATCTCTCGATGAAGCGCACGCTCTACATCGCCTACGAGCCCATCCTCGTCAATGTGACCATCACCAACCTCAGCGGTAACGAACTCCAGTTGCGCGACGCCGATCACAAAAAATGGTTTAGCTTCCAAGTCGACACCCTCGATGGTCGCCCCATCCCACCCAACGATGGTGCCTACTCGAACGAACCTCTCGTCATCGGCGCCGGCCAAAAAATCACGCGTTCCGTCAACCTCACTCCTCTCTTCCCCATCAGTGAGTTTGGCTCCTACCGCATCCGCGCCTCCGTTTTTCTCGCTCAGAATAATCGATTCTACAGCTCGCCTTCCCTCAACATCGAGATCACCGACGGACGCCCCATCTGGCAAAAAACCGTCGGCGTTCCCGGTGCCGGCACCACACGCGCAATTTCCCTCATCGCCCACCGCCTCCCCAACAGTAATCAGCTTTATATCCGCATCGAAGATCCCCAAGCCGGCATCGTCTATTGCACCCATCAACTCGGACGCCTCCTCTCCTTCGGCGCACCCAACATCCTGCTCGACCAGCAAAACCGCGTTCACGTCCTCCAAAACTCCGCCCCAAAAGTTTTCATCTACTCCATCATCGGACTCAACGGCGAAGTCATCGAGCGCAAAACATTTAACGAAATCACCTCCCGCCCATCCCTCCGCCGCGGCAGTGACGGAAGCGCGCTCATTATCGGCGGCCAGGTCTATGACCCCTCCGCTCCCGTGCCAGAGGCCACCCTCCCGTCCCTCTCCGACCGCCCCGTGCCATTCCCCACGGCGACCCCCAAGCCGACACCGGAGGACAAACGCCCCGAGAATCTCCTCTCGCGCTAAGCGGACTCAAACAAACGCGCCAACTCGCGCTCAAGCCGCTCCATCGGAAGTCCGATCACGTTGCTCACCGAGCCTTCCATTCGCGCAATGATGCGTCCGCCATCCCCTTGCGCCGCATAAGCCCCGGCCTTGTCGAGAACAGGAACCGACCGTACATAGTCGCGCCAACCCGACTCTTCCAAATCGTGAAACGTCACTCGTGTGCTCTCCGCAAATTTCGACCACACGCCGTTCACGACAAGCACAACTCCCGTGACGACTTCATGCGTGCGACCGCTCAAACGACTCAACATCTCCACCGCGTGATCGTTGTTCGCAGGCTTTCCAAAAAATTCGCCATCCATCGCCACGACCGTATCCGCAGCAATCACAATCGCACCAGGATGCCGCGCCGCCACAACGCTCACTTTGCGCCGCGCGTTTTCAAGAGCCATCTCGCTCGCCTCGCCGTCCGTCGCCTCCAACTCGTCTGCACCCGACACATCGCAAAGAACGTCGTAGCCCGCGCTCTCCAATAAATCCCTGCGCCGCGGAGATGCTGAGGCCAACACCACGAACTTCCCCATGGCCCTAAACGGCGTTTTCGTCGTGTGAGAAACCCGAGTCGTGCCGAATGCTGTCCAGACGCTTGTTCATCGACCGGCGCGAACCCGGACGGTGCGACACCGCGGAGGCGATGCCCGCCACCACGGGGACCAACGCCGCAACGCCTGTTGCAATCAAGCTGATCGCCAGCGCCCGCCGCGTCACGCCGCTCACGCGGTCAGAGACCAGCAACCCAACTCCTAGGCCAATGGCGACCTGCGAAAATGCTACAACGCCAGAGACCGGTATATTTTCTCCAAACTTATCTAGGGACAACTGTGACATGGTGATTGAAGCTAGGACTGCCCTGTGGGATTTTCAATCCAAATGAAACGCGCACTCGGAATCGATATCGGCGAAGCCCGCGTGGGCGTCGCACTCAGCGATGAACTCGGCATGATGGCTCATCCGTTGGAAACCATCCAAGTCAAAGCCGGAGGCGTTCGCCAGCGCATCCTCACCCTTGCCCGCGAAAAAAAAGCCGAGGCTATCATTGTCGGCATGCCGCGCAACATGAACGGCACATTCGGCCCCGCCGCTGAAAAAGCCCGCGCCTTCATCGCCGACCTCACACCAGACTCCCCCTGTCCCATCATCCCATGGGACGAACGCCTCACCACCGTCTCTGCCCAACGATCGCTCCAAGAAGCCGGTCGCAAAGCCCGCGATCAGCGCAGTGTCATCGACCAGGTCGCCGCCCAAATTCTCCTGCAAAGCTGGCTCGACTCGCAAGCATGAGGCTCCGCTTCACCGTCGCCTACCACGGAGGCGACTTTTCCGGATGGCAAAGCCAAGCCGGCGGCGACACCGTGCAGGACACCCTTGAAAAAGCTTTCGCCACGATCTCACGCACGCCCATCGTCGTCTACGGCGCAGGCCGAACCGACGCCGGCGTTCACGCCCTCGCACAATGCGCCCACGCCGACGTGCCCGACCACTCGCTCACGCCCGACCGCTGGCTGCGCGCCCTCAACTCGCACCTTCCTCAAGGCGTCCGCGTCATGACAGCCTCCGCTGCACGCCCCGGTTTTCATGCCAGATTCTCTGCCAAAGGAAAAATCTACCGCTACTCGATTTGGAACAACCCTTCCATGTTGCCAACCGAACGCGACCGTGCCTGGCACGTGCCTCATACCGTCGATCCCGCTTTGCTACGCCTCGCCTGCCAAGCCTTCGTCGGCATCCACGACTTCGCCGCCTTTTCCGCAAATCGCCGCAACGACCCGCGTTCCACCGTCCGCGAAATCACCGCCATCCAAATCTCCCACCGCGGCCCCCGCATCACCCTCACCTTCCACGGCACAGGCTTCCTCTACAAAATGGTCCGCATGCTAACCGCCGCCGCCATCCGCTGCGCCACCGCCCGCTTCGACCTCGCCGACCTCCGCTCCCGCCTCGCCTCCGGCACCCCCCGCTGGAACATCGTCGCCCCCGCCGAAGGCCTCTGCCTCGTCCGCGTCCGCTACTAACTCGACAATCACAACGCCGCGCGGAAGGAAACGCCGAATTTAGGCGGAAGCAAAAAGTGCCATCCAAACGCGGCGAACAACTAGATGAGGGCTACGCGACGGGGCGTTCTTCGGTGTCGGCGTCGGGCATGGTTCACAGTAGTTCCAATTGATCCGCCGCAGGCGGATGCGGTATCGGCAGCACTCCGATGATGACCCAGGGATTGGGAGAGAAGCCGTGAAATTCCTTCATCGTCCCCAGGAAAAAATGCAGGTCGCTCTTGAGAAAAGCATCCAGATACTTCTGCTTCACTTTGGCAAGGGCCACACCTTCATCCCCTCCGGCATCGCGCAAGCAGTTATGGAAAAGCTGGCCGACTTCCCAGTCGAGCACCTGCAACTTGCTCCGTTTACCGTCGGAGTCTTCAAAACGATATGAGAAATTGAATGGAAGCTTCGGCATTAGGGTAAACGTTTGCCGCCACTGCTCGTCTGCAAAGAGTTCGCCATGGGAGGACAGGTCACGCATAGCTTCCACTTTGGCCTCATCCCAGTTCCGCTCGCACTCTTCCCAAATGAAATCCACGATGCGCGCTGGCTTGAACATCGCCAGCGATACCGTGTTAGCCTTCGCGCCATCCAGAAGTGGTTGCAGCCGAGAATATACCGGCACGGCTTTTAGCACTCGACGCCGCTCGCGCCAGCCGTCTTTCGTATCGAGATGGCCAACGGGCTGGATGGCTTTGGCATCCGTGGGGTGATACGTTTCCGGGCGGTGATCCGAGGTGCTCTTTCTTACGTCGAGTTCGATCCATTCAAACTTCCGATAGTGCTCGGCTTCGTCCAGTCGGCGAAAAGGGACGGGATAAAGGCGAACCCATGTCCCGTCCTTTCTAACGCCCGCGGTGCAAACCGTCTCACCGTGCTTGCGCGACAACGTCGGGTAAGTCTTCACTGTAATGAGGAGGCGTTCGCGAGCCATTGTGCCGCTTCTCTACAGATGAACCGCCTTCAGTCGCTTGACACTCGCGTGCTCCACAGCCTCCGCCACGCAATGCCGGTGGCATTGGTGCGGGTGCAACTCAAAGCAAGTCAACGCCACCCGTTCGCCCGCGGAGATCCACGACCGGATCTGCCCGAGTGCGGCAGTCTGTTTTGGTAAACTCTTCCTCTCGTATTCCTCAAAGAGCGCATCGTAGTCCGCCTGCGTGTTGAGATCTCGCCGCTCGGCGGAGGCAATGCCCAGTTGCGGCAGATGCTCGTAACGAATTCCCACACCATCGCAAGCAAGGCTCAGCGTTTTTTTGGAAAACCCGTATCTTCGGCTCAACGGATTACGCCGCACATCGCACAGGAGCGTCACCCCGGCCCGCAGGAGCTGGTTCAGGTAAGTTTCAAGGCACTTCCCCTCGTAGCCAATCGTCAGCAGCCCCGCCACCGTCTTTGCCGGACGCGACTGCTCCACCCGCTGTCGCTCTGCCGCAACCGTTAGGACTTTGTCGACGATCAAACTGCGCGTCGCGTAATACGGAAACCGACGATACACCTCCGCCACGAGCACGTTTCCGCGCAAAGCCGCATGTTTATGGCTGAACTGACCTGCTGTCAGCGGCGACACCGCTCTCGTCCGGGCCATCTTCCGGCCTTCCGCTGTCAGCCGCCACTCCTGCTCGTCATCAACCAGCAATCCACCCTCCACCAACCGCCGCTTGTCGGCGTAGGATGTGAACGAAAAACACCCGAACCGATATGGCACAAACTCGTAGCTCGGCGGCGTCTCCTCGCGCGTGTAGAGGAAGAGCAACTTCTGAAAATCCGTCAGCGCAGCCTGCCCGCCTAAAGCATCAAGGAGAGTCAACAGCACGCGTTGTCGTTCAAAAAGCACGATCCGAGTTTAGTCGCTGGCATCCGGCAAAGCAAGCTCCCCCGAAATGAGGATAATCCGCCGGAGAGGCGAGTCAGAATTCCTGCAACGGAGTGCGAAGGCGCGATGAAGCCATACGTCAACTGCTCCATTCAATCGGAGTAGGCCTAACCCAAATTCCGCAGTTTGGTCATCTGCGAAAAATAGTTTACCATAGCAGGCCGTAAGCGGTTCGGGGGAGCTACGAAGGAGGGATTGCAAAACCGGGCATGTAGTGCCGAAGAGGGGGTTGTCGGGCTGCGAGGGGGAAGCGAAGATGACGGCATGTTTTTGCGAAAGAAGCGCAAGGTGGCCGGGGGCGAGAGTTACGATTACTGGAGCTTGTGCGAGACCATCCGCACGGCCAAGGGGCCGCGGCAACGTGTCGTGGCAGGGTTGGGCAAACTCGATGAGGAGCAAATTCGCAGCGGGAGTTGGCAAGACATCGAAAGCTTGCTCGCTGGCAAGCCCGCGAGTCGAGATCAGCAGTTGAGCTTTGACAAAAGCCAAGCCTCAGAGGCCCCGGCACCTCTTTGGGAAAAAGTGGACGTGGCAGGCGTGTCGGTGGAGCGCGTGCGCGAGTTTGGCGAAGTGTATTTGCCTCTGGCCTTGTGGCATCGATTGGGGTTGGGCGAGCTGCTGGGTGAACTCATCGAACCGGGGCGCGAAAGCGTGGACTGGCCGACGGTGGCCAGCATCTTGGTGGCGGCACGCTTCTGCGCTCAGAGCAGCGAGTTGGGTGTTGCCGAGGGTTGGTATGAGAAGACGGCATTGGAGGATTTGCTCGGCGTGGAAAAAGAGCGCATCAACGACGACCGGCTCTATCGCGGGCTCGACGTTCTCGGCCAGCACAAGGAAAAGCTCTGCGCCCACCTCATCGAAAGGTATCGCGACTGGTTCGGAGTTCGCATGGAGTTCCTACTCTACGACGTAACGAGCACGTTCTTCGAAGGTCAGGCCGAAAAGAATCCGAAAGCAGCGCGGGGCTACTCGCGCGACAGTCGGAGCGAAGCGGAGACAGACTGCCGCCAAGCAGCCCGAAGGGCGGGCGAAGCCCGTCAACCGCAGCGACTGCAAACAAGTCTGCATCGGGCTGGTCTGCACGCCCGAAGGGTTGCCGCTTTCCTACGAAGTCTTCTCCGGCAACCGGGTCGACGTGACCACGGTCGAAGAGATCGTCAAAATGATGGAGGAAAAACACGGAGCCGCCGAGCGAGTCTGGGTGATGGACCGCGGCATGGTGAGTGAGGCCAACATCACCTTCCTGCGCGAACGCAAGGCCCTTTACATCGTAGGCACTCCCAAAAGTGAACTCCGTCACTTCGAAGCGGCTCTGCTGGAGCAGGAAAACTGGACGCAAGTCCAAGACGGTCTGAAAGCCCGGCTCGTCCAGCATCCCGATGGCCAAGGAGCCGAAAAATACGTGCTCTGCCGTAGCACAGCCCGGGCGGAAAAAGAACGCGCCATGCTCTCACGCCAAAGCGAGGGACTCACCGGGGAACTCGCCAAAATCCACGCTTGGCTCGTGCGCAGCCACCAGCTCGATCAGGAAAAAGTCGGTCGCTGCATCGGACGCGCGTTGGGCAAATACCCCGCCGCCGCCCGCGTGATCGAAGCCAAAGTGCAATCCGACAACGCCACACACGCTTGCGGCCTATGCTTCTTCAGCAACTTGGAAGCCGGGCAGAAAGCCCATCTGCGGCGTGGGGCCTACCTGCTGCGAACCAACTGCGAAGAAACCGACCCCGCCATCCTCTGGCGTTGGTATATCCAACTCATAGCCGCCGAAGCCGCGTTCCGCACCGCCAAAAGCGATCTCGGACTGCGCCCCATCTACCATCACCTCGAATCCCGCGTGGACGCCCACATCCTGGTCTGCTTTTTGGCCCTCGCACTCTGGCGCAGCCTCGAACAATGGATGGCCGCCAAGGGCTTGGGCACCTGCGCCCGCAAACTCATCGCCTCCATCGCCACGATCAAAAGCATGGACGTGATCCTTCCCGTCCAGAGAGCGAGTCAACGCATCGATCTGCGCCTCAGAGTCGTGGCCAAACCCGAAAAAGACACAGCCCAACTCCTCGCCCACCTCGGCCTCCAGATCCCCCGCCACTCCAAGATCATCGAAAATGTAGTGCCGAAAATCCACTGAAAAACCCCGCAAACCCGCATGGTTGCTATATCGGTCTTCTCAAACTGCGGAACTTGGGCTAGCGTGTCTCGGGAGTTCCACCGGGAAAGCCGAATCACTGGCGATGGGGCGTTGACCCCATGGCGAAGTGGCGCTCCGTCTCGTATTTTTCTTGAATGAAATCGAGCACGACAGATCGAATCGAAGGCGCGGGTAAAACCGCAAAGGGTAATGTCAGGGCCGCCATTGGCAAGGCGGCTGGAAACCAAAAAATGCAGGATCGCGGGACTGCTGAAAAAGTCACTGGCAAGTTGCAAAGCAAGATCGGCGACGTGAAAAAAGTGTTCGGCAGATAATATGGGTAATTGCCCTATTTCTACTTCTTCGTCCAACCTTCGTCAATTTGGGGTAAACACCCCATTGGAAGGCATGGCAGAGAACACTACAGTTTTTTTATGAACTTACTCATTGTATTAATCGTGTTGATGCTCTTGTTCGGCGGCGGCGGCTTTTATTTGGGCGGACCTTTGATCGGCGGGGGCGGGTTTGGACTCATCTTGCTTATCCTGATCGTTCTCTTTTTTACCGGCAATCTGAGCCGGAAATAGTTCTCGTAGGGACAGGGCAGAGTCGTGGTTGAGAGAATCACCGATTCCTCGAGAGGGTCCGGCCTCCCTGCAAAGAAGTCGGACATGCCGGAGGATGTCCCTCCACGATAGGGCAAAGCTGAAAGCACTGGTTCCCGGGTTGGGAACGGCGAATTTCGGGAGATGCTAGGGTTGTGCGGCGAGGGCGAACGCGGTGTGGGCTAGGCGGGCGGCTTCTTCGATTTTGGATTCGTCGATAATGACGGCGATTTTTATTTCCGAGGTGGAGATCATTTGGATGTTGATGCCGCCGGTTCCGAGGCATTCAAAAAGTTTCGCGGCGACGCCGGAATGGCTTCTCATGCCGATGCCGACGACGCTGAGCTTCGCGATGCCGGCTTTTTTGGTGACGGTGCCTGCCTGAATTTCGCGCGCGACGTCGTCGATGAGGCTGCCGAGTTTGGTGAGTTCGTCGCCGTTCATGGTGAACGAGATGTCGGTGGAGCCGCTCATGGAGACGTTTTGCACAATGACGTCGATGATGACGTTGGCTTCGGCGAGAGCGGTGAAGATGCGGGAGGCGGTGCCGGGTTTGTCGGGCACGTGGGTGATGGTGACCTTGGCCTGGTTGCGTTCGATGCTGATGCCGCGGACGACGACGTTTTCGAGTCCGAGTGTTTCTTCTTTCACGATGGTTCCTCTGTTGTTGTTAAAGCTGCTGCGCACTTCGAAGGGGACTTTGAATTTTTTGGCGAACTCGACGGAGCGGGACTGCATGACCTTGGAGCCGGAGCTGGCCATTTCGAGAAGTTCGTCGTAGTCGATGACATCGATTTTTTTAGCGTCTTTGACGACGCGTGGGTCGCAGGTATAGACGCCGTCCACGTCGGTGTAGATTTCGCAATTGTCGGCTTTGAGGGCGGCGGCGATGGCGATGGCGGTGAGGTCGGAGCCGCCGCGTCCGAGCGTGGTGATCTGGCCGTGGAGGGTTTGGCCCTGAAAACCGGCGACGATGCAGATGGAGCCATCGTTGAGGTGTTTGCGGATTTGGCGCGGGGAGATGTTGGCGATTTTGGCCTTGGTGTGGATGCCGTCGGTGAGGATGCCGGCTTGGGCGCCGGTGAGGGAGACGGCTTTGCCGCCGAGGGCGTTGATGGCCATCGCGGTGAGAGCGATCGTGGTCTGCTCGCCCGTTGCGAGGAGGACGTCCATTTCGCGGTCGGTGGGATTTGAGGAGACCTGGCGGGCGAGTCCGATGAGCCCGTCGGTGACGCCCGACATGGCGGAGACGACGACGACGACGGAGTTGCCGGCTTTTTGGCTTTCGACAACGCGGCGCGCGACATTGAGGATTTTTTCGGGATTGCCGACGGATGTGCCGCCGAATTTTTGAACAACCAATGGCATGACGAGAGAAGCGGGGATCAGGATTTATCGAGCACGCGGCGCACGTCAGTTAATTCGGCAGCGGCTTCGAGCGGGGCGAAGTGGCCGTGCGCCATGGGGGCGTCGGGATCTTTGAGACCGTGGCCGGTGACGGTGAGGACGATTTGGTGATCGGCGGCGGGGTTGGCCGCGAAGGGGCAGCGGTCGCAGCGGTCGTGGGAGAGGCACTTGAACATCCCTGCGACGCTGGCGGCGCTGGCGGGCTCGACAAAAATACCTTCATGAGAGGCGAGCCATTGTTGGGCGTCCAAAATTTGCTGATCGCTGACGATGTCGATGCAGCCGCACGAATCCGCGACGGCTTCGATGGCACCTTGCCAGCTTGCGGGATTGCCGATGCGGATGGCCGTGGCGACGGTGTCGGGTTTTTCGATGGGATGCCCGTGATAGATGGGGGCGGCGCCAGCGGCTTGGAATCCAATAACTCTCGGCAGCGAGGCGATTCGTCCGGCAGCGTGAAATTCGAGGTAACCTTTCCAATACGCGGTGATGTTGCCGGCATTGCCAACGGGGAGGATGTGGATGTCGGGCGCGGCACCGAGGGTTTCGGCAATCTCGAACGCGGCGGTCTTCTGACCCTCGATGCGGTGGGGGTTGATCGAGTTGACGATGGCCACACCGGGCACGCCTGCGAATTCGCGCACGATCCGGAGCGCGTCGTCGAAATTGCCGCGAATCGCAACCACCTTGGCACCATATGCAAACGCTTGAACAAGCTTGCCTGCCGCAATTTTTCCGGCCGGCAGAATGACGGCGCAGCGGACTCCGGCGCGGGCGGCGTAGGCAGCGGCGGCGGCCGATGTGTTACCGGTTGAGGCGCAGATGACCGTATCGGCTCCGTCCTCAACGGCTTTGGAGATGGCGACGGTCATGCCGCGGTCTTTGAACGATCCGGTGGGATTGAGGCCCTCGTATTTGATGAAAACCTTGGCCTGCGCGAGTTCGCTGAGCTTTGGGGAATGGATGAGAGGGGTTGACCCCTCGTTGAGCGAAATGACGGGGGTTTTATCCGTCACTGGCAAAAACTCGCGGTAGCGGTGGATGACACCTCGGTCGTGGAGTGGGGCGTTCAGGCTCACGAGAACGACTCCATGTGGAAGAGCACGGGCGCGGCCTTGACTCCGTCGAGTCGGCCGAGCGCGTCAGCGGCGGATTGCATGTGGCCGTATTCCGCATCGTGGATGGTCAAAATGAGCGGCACCGGTCCATCGGTCGCGCTCTCTGGCTGGATGACGGAAAGAATGCCGATGTTGGCGGCAGCGAGCACGCCCGCAATGCGCGCCAGGACGCCAGGGCGGTCTTCCACGGCTAGCCGGAGGTAGTATTTCGAAACGGCAGCCGAGATGGGCTTGCAGGTGCCGTAAAGCGAGTGCGTGGTGAAGCCCATGCACTCTCGCGGGCCGCGGAGGAGGGCTGCGGCCGCTTCGGCCAGGTCGGCGAGGACGGAACTCGATGTCGGATCCTGGCCTGCGCCGCGTCCGTAAAACAACGTGTCGCCAACAATGTCGCCGCGCACG
Source organism: Chthoniobacterales bacterium (assembly GCA_038222685.1). Taxonomy (GTDB): domain Bacteria; phylum Verrucomicrobiota; class Verrucomicrobiia; order Chthoniobacterales; family Terrimicrobiaceae; genus JBBRHN01. The sequence goes on from JBBRHN010000004.1 coordinate 17,572, forward strand.
GCAATGGCGTTGAAAACCCCGCTGACCGAAGCCAGAACATGACTTTTCGGGATGAGGGTCGGGACAACGCGCACCTCGATCCCGCCTTCCGCGTCGTCTTTTATGGTGGCGAGAAGTTTGATTCTGTAGCCCAGCTCGTCGGCAAATCGCATGTCGGCTGCCGTGACGTTCTCGATGCCGGTGACCAGCACTTTTGAGGGCTCGATCCAAAAGCCGTAAGCCAGCGATGCGAGGATGATGGCTTTGTGGGCGGCATCCCAACCGTTGACATCGAGTGCAGGGTCGGCCTCTGCGTAGCCGAGTTGCTGGGCCTCGGCGAGCGCGGGAGCAAAGTCGAGGCCTGCCTCGGCCATGCGTGTGAGAATATAGTTGCTCGTGCCGTTGAGGATTCCGTGGATGCTCTCGAAACGATTCCCGACAAACGATTCGCGGACGGCTTTGATGATGGGAATCCCGCCCGCGACGGCCGCTTCGTAAAAAACAGGCACGCGTTTCGCGGCGGCCAGTTCAAAAATTTCGCGTCCGTGCTCTGCGAGGAGTGCCTTGTTGCCGGTGACAACAATTTTTCCGGCCTCAAGCGCGCGCTTTACAAAATCCAGCGGACCTTCGATGCCGCCCATGAGCTCGACCACGATACGAATCTCCGGATCATCGATCAAATCCAGTGCCCGACCCGTCAGCGTGCCCTCGGGCAATTCCACGTCACGCGGCTTCGCCAAATCCCGCACAGCCACCTTGCGGACGGCGAACCGGACGTTGGCGCGCTGCTCCATCAATGCCCCGTTGCGCGCGAGGTTTTTGTAAACTCCCGCACCCACGGTGCCGAAGCCTGCGAGTCCAATTCCGATTTCCTTTTGATCCATTGCGAGCCGAAGACTATCGCCGCTCTCCCTTTTCCGTGTAAAGCGCGATCCTTCCTCGATTTCAGGAAGTGCGAATTTTTTTTTGAACGTGCGGCGCGCTCCCGTGTCTGATCATTAACGACGTTAGGTAAATGTTGAAGGTGCAAGAAACTTTGAACCGAAACCGCTTGAGAAACGTTATATAAATAGAACCCCAATACACTATGGCTATCGAAGACTCCGACACTGGATTTCAACTTTATCTCCGCGAAATCGCTCGCTTCCCGCTTTTGACAATTAAAGAGGAAGTAATGCTCGCGCGGAAAATCAAACGCGGCGACGCCGAAGCTCGTGCTCGCATGGTACGCTGCAATTTGCGACTTGTCGTGAAAATCGCCCGCGACTACAGCACTTACGGCCTCCCGCTCCTCGATCTCATTTCCGAGGGTAACATCGGTCTCATGAAGGCCGTAGAGCGCTTCGATCCCAAAAAGGGCGGCAAACTGAGCACCTACGCTGCTTGGTGGATTAAACAATCGATTAAACGCGCCCTTGCCAATCAGAGCAAGACGATCCGGCTCCCAGTGCATTTGGTTGATAAAATCGCCAAAATGCGTCGCGTTTCGAACCAGATGACAGAGGAACTCGGTCGCGAACCTTCCGACGACGAGCTTGCCGAGGAGATCGGCCTTTCGCCGGCCAAGGTGGCCGCGCTTCGAAGCGCCGCGATCCGCCCGACATCGCTCGATCAACCGATTGGCGACGACGACTCCACTTCG
>JBBRHN010000005.1:0-16536 GCA_038222685.1 Chthoniobacterales bacterium
CGACCTCCCCTCCCCTTACGCTGCCGCACCCGAAACAAAACCGCGAGGCACGTGTAGGGATCTGATTCATCGCTCCGCCCTATTGTTTCGTCGCCAGGACTATTCCAAATCAAATCGCCGGGCAGCAACTCACGCCACTCCGGTCCGTCGCGAACCCATCCCCGCCCGCCAGTGACCAGTTCTACACATTCGAGAAAATCCGCAATCGTCCTCGCCTTCGGCTGCGCACCACGTGGTTGCCGGTAGTGCATCGCGTTGATGAGCTCGGATGCCGCAGTGGGTAGGGCGGTTTTTTTCATACGAAATCAGATATTTTAACAACAGGCGCGTATTGCACTCCGAAAATGGAGCATCTATCACGGAACACTTACAACTTTTTAACAATGTCACAACTCCCTATTCGATTCGGTTTCGTCGGTGCCGGTGCGATTGCGCACTGGGCCGCTAGCTGCGTCAATTCCCACCCGCAAGGCCAGGTAGCCGCCGCGCAGGATCTCAACAGCGAACGACTCGCCGAACTTTGCACGAAGTTCGAGATTCCGAAATCCTACGCGACGGCGGACGAACTCTTTGCCGACAAGGACATCGATGCGGTCTACATCGCCGTCCCAAACAAATTCCACGTCCCCCTCACCCTCCAGGCTCTCGCCGCCGGCAAGCATGTGATTTTGGAAAAACCGTTCGCGATGAATGCCGTCGAAGCCGCTCACGCCGTCGAAGCAGCGCGGGCACACGAACGCGTGCTCACGCTCGGGATGAATCAACGCTTCGAGGAAAACAGCCAAAAATTTCGCGCGCTCGTGGAGAATAACGTTTTCGGTGACATCTACCACGCGAAGGCGTGCTGGCTCCGGCGCTCGGGGATTCCGAAGCTCGGGACATGGTTCGGGAGCCGCGAACTCGCCGGTGGCGGCTGCCTTTACGATATCGGCGTGCACGTTCTCGATCTCTGTCTCTACGTCGTCGGCAACTTCGAGCCTGTCAGCGCCTATGCCGCGACGTATTCGAAGTTCGGCCCGCGCGGGCTCGGCGAGGGGGGCTGGGGCCGGTCTGAAAACTCCGGCATCGCGTTTGAGGTCGAGGACTTCGCGACCGGGTTGATCAAGTTTGCCAACGGCTTCACGGTCGCTCTCGACGTGACATGGGCGCGACATTCGGATCTCAACGACCGCGTCGAGGTCGAACTCTTCGGCACAGAGGCCGGCGGGCAGGTTTACGCAGGCAAAGTCTTTCGCCATTCCCCGGAGCTTGGCGCGCACTACACGGTCGATAAAGTGAACGCCCCGCTGGCCTTCCCGCACAAAGAACGTTTCCACAACTTCATCAACCACCTCCTTGGCACCGAGCCCCTCTGCGTCACCATGGGGCAAGCCCTCGTCGTCCAACGAATTCTTGACGCCCTGGCCGAATCAGCGCGAACGGGCGGTGCCGTTTCTCTTTAACCTAAACTCCGTGTTCGGGTTCGTCCTTTACGCAAATCTGGTGTGAGTTAGGATGCGCGGGAAATGACGGACTTTGCGACGACAGCTTCGATGCTTTGCTCAAAGTGCGGGATGTGTTGCAACGGGGTGATGTTTGACGGGATGCGGGTTCAGGAAGGAGATTCGGAGCGAGGGTTGGTGGCGTTAGGATTGAAACTGAAGCGATGCGGGGGAATGTCTTATTTTTTACAACCTTGTGCGGCGCATGGCGGGGGGAGTTGTGCGATTTATGAGGATCGGCCCGTGCGCTGTCGGGTGTTTGAGTGCCGGCAACTGAAGTTGATCGAGACGGGTGAGGCTTCCGCGGATGAGGCGTTGGGGAAGATCGAAGAAGCGGGGCGGCGTGTGGCTCGGGTGCGCGATCTCTTTCGCGAGTTGGGAGATGAGCGCGAGCATAAAGCATTTTCGGTGCGTTTGGCGGGTGTTCGGACTCCACCGTTGGATAATTCGCCGACGGCGCGGGAGCGGCGCGAGGCATTGGAGGCGGAGATGGCGGGATTGGAGAACTTGCTGAGCCGGGATTTTCGCACGGAACCGGCGGGGGGACAAAGTGCCGCTTGTTGAGGGGGCGACGTATCGTCCGCCGTTCGGCCTGAGCGAGGGACATTTGCAGACGATTTTTCCTGCGCTTTTCCGGAGGGTAATATTGGTGACGCAAGAGCGCGAGCGCATCGAGACGCCGGATGGGGATTTTTTGGACTTGGATTGGAGCCGGGGAAGCGGCAACGAGCGACTCGTTGTGATTTCGCACGGACTCGAAGGGGACAGCCGGAACCCGTGCGTGCAAGGCATGGCGGCGGCGTTCAAGCGAGCGGGATGGGATGTGCTCGCGTGGAATCTTCGCGGATGCAGCGGCGAGACGAACCGGCTCTTGCGCTCTTATCATAGCGGGGCGACGAATGATCTCGCGACGGTGCTGGAGCATGTTCCACCGCAATACACGCAGATCGCGCTGGTCGGGTTTAGCCTAGGCGGCAACATCACGCTCAAATATCTCGGCGATGCGGGCACCGGAGTGAGCCCGCGGATTTCGTCGGCGGTGACGTTTTCCGTGCCATGCGATCTCGCGTCGAGCGCGTTGGCTTTGGAGACCGCGGCAAACCGGATTTACATGGCACATTTTTTCCGCTCGATGCGCCAAAAAGTGCGCGTGAAGATGGGCATGTTCCCCGGTGCCGTGAACGACGAGGGACTGGACGCCATGCGGACATTCCGGGAATTCGACGGAGCCTACACAGCGCCGATGAACGGGTTTGCAAGTGCCGAAGATTACTGGCAGCGAGCGAGCAGCCGTCCTTTGCTAACCCGCATCGCCGTGCCGACGTTACTGGTCAGCGCGGCAAACGATCCGTTTCTGCCTGAACAATGCCTGCCAAAGGAAGAAGCCCGAGCGAGCGATGCGTTCTACTTTGAGAACCCGAAAAGCGGCGGACATGTCGGGTTCGTCTCGTTCAACGCCGAGAACGAGTATTGGTCGGAGAAAAGAGCCGTGGCGTTTGTCGAAGCCGTTTGATGGCCAAGAGTGCAATTTCAGCCATCAACAATCAATTGTAAACCCTTACCTCCTCCCAGGTTTACCAATCCATCAGGAGCTCCCTCAGCTCGGATCGCAATTCACGGAGGTTCCAGACAATGAGGGTGCCTGTCGCAGTATGCGCGGCAAGAATGCTCGCATCCTTGCTGAAATCCAACGACGCGTTTCCCAGCCAGCCCGCATACTCCGGGGCGCTCAACCGGGCGATCTCGCTCAAGTCGCCGGCCCGGAGAAGACGGATGCCCCCGCGATCCCGGCACGTGGCCATCGTGCCATCGGGACTGAACGTCAGTCCGCGCAAATCCGCGACCGGGACTGCGAAAACCCGTTCCCATTTTTGCGTGTCGAAGCGTTGAATCTCCCGCTCGGTGACCACCCAAAGCCAACGGCCATCCGGGGTGAAATGGAGGCCGGCGACCGGTGTATCTGTCGGAAGCTCGCGTTGAACCGTCCCTTCCGAAAGCGACCAAAGCCGCACGCCAGGAATCGAGTAACTCGCCGTGGCTAAAATTCGTCCCTCGGGACTGAATGCGGCCGAGCTGAGATGTTCCGCTGGCAGACTCACGATTGGCTGATCCTGCGTGAAAAGCAGCCAACGGCCATCTGCATTGTTCGAAAGCACGAGTTGCTTTCCATCCGACCTGATATCGGCGATGAGCGAACCGGTTTCCGAAGCCATTTTTTCGGGGGGGCCGACTTCGGGCGGGTTGAGATTTTTTTGGCGGATCGGAAGCCGCAGCAATTGGGCGTCGAAGCCACAAATCCACAGCGCGCTTCCGTCCGGCGAGAACCGCGCACTCATCCATTCCGTGGACGATTTTTCCACGGTAGTCAGCAGGCGCGACCCCGCAAGATCCCACACGCGAACGACGCGCTCGTCTACGGTCGCGGCCAGGCGGCCATCCGGGCTGATCGCAAGCGATCGGGTGTTTTCTGTACGAAGTTCCTCGCCGGGTGGGGCGAGAATTTTCAGACTGCGCGGCCAGGTGACCTGAAAAAAATCCAACCCTTTCCCGTCCAGCCGCGAACTGAATAGCCGCCTGTCCTTCTCATCCCACCAAGCCGGCCCCGACTGGGGTTCGCCGCCGTCGAAATGCCCCACCTCTTTGCCGCGGGCGGCCTGCCAGAGACGCACGTGTCCGTCGTGAGCCAATGACGCAAACTCCTGGCCGTCGCGCCGAAAAGCCACGGCGGCGGGCAATCCTTCGTGCCCGCTCAACCGGTGCTTGAGCTGGCCGGTGGCGGCATCCCAAAAATACAGAAACCGATCCTCGCACATCGTGACGAGCAGGTTGTCTCGCCAATCCATACAAAAAATCTTGCGGGGATGGATCAAAGTCTGGAGACGCTGGCCCGAGTGGGCGTCGGAAACAAAGACCTCGTTTCCTGCGAAATCCGCCGCATACCGTTCGCCAACCCGCTCACGCCGGGGAGGGTCGGCAGGTGGCTGGGTTCCTTCCAAGGTGATTTCCGGGAGGGCAAGGCACGCAATGGCCTCGTTGCGAATCTCCGGCGACGGCTTGATTTGCCAAGCCTCCCGCAAGGCCGCTAGCGCGCGGCGCCGTGACGTGTTGATCGCCGCCCCACGCAGTTCACGCGACTCCGCCAGCAAAGTCGCCCGATGCTCCAAACGCGCCTGACGCGCCCCGTAGAGAAATCCGGAGGCAATTAACCCGGCGAGAAGCAGCAAAACCAGGAGCCCCATTGCGGCCATGCGCGGATGTCGGCGTCCCCACCGCAGGCCATGCCCGAATGGCGAGAGCGGGAGCGCGCGGATCGGTTCGCCTGCCAGAAAGCGTGCGATGTCGTCGGCCATCTCTGCCGCCGTGGCATACCGCCGCGCAGGCTCACGAGCGAGGGCGTGCAGACAGACTGTTTCCAAATCGCGCGGCACCGTCGGGTTGAGGCGGCGGAGCGGCACGGGGTCATTTTCACGCAATTGCAAAAGCACTGCGTCAAGCGTCGGGCCTTGGAAAGGCGGGCATCCCGTGAGAAGATAATACAGCAGCGCACCAAGGCCATAAACATCCGTGCGCACATCCGCCGTGCCTCCGAAGGCGAGTTCGGGTGCGGCGTAACCCGGCGAACCGAGCATCTGGCCGGTGCGAGTTAGCGGCTCGCTCGCGGTGGTGTCCACACCGAAGCGACGGGCGATGCCGAAATCCGTCACCTGCGGCAACCCATCGTCACCCAGCAGAACATTCGAGGGTTTCAGATCGCGATGCAGCACGCCGTGGTCGTGGGCATGTTGCACCGCCACGGCCACCCGCTGCACGCACAGTGCCGCATCCGACGCAGGCAGCGGCGTCTCTCCCACCCTGCGCACGAGGTCGCCCCGCGGCAGGTAGTCCATGGAAAACCACGGGACGCCGCCATCCTCACCCACATCATGAATCGCAACGATGCCCGGATGCTGGAGGCGCGCTGCAGCCGCCGCCTCGGTGCGAAATCTCTGCCGGGCACCCTCGTCGGCAAACTCCCCGCCGCGCAGCACCTTCACGGCCACCTCGCGATCCAGCCGCCGCTGCCGCGCACGATAAACCACCCCCATCCCGCCCCGAGCGACCTCCTCGAACAACTCGTAATCCCCCAGCACCATCCAAGGCTCAGCGGCAACCTCGCCTCCGTCTTCATTCTCAAACGACACCCTCCAGAGACACGCGGGGCACACTCCCAAAGGCGCACCCGGCGGGATCGTCGCCCCGCAGGTCGAACAAGAAGCCGGCGGGGGCGGCACATTAGGTAACATCATAAACTCACACGCATTCGCAGCAGCAAGATTTCACCGCAGAGCCGCCGCCAGACAGCGCATCTCCTCGTCCACACGAGCCGGATCCACTAAACCCGCCGCAACTTCCGAGCGCACCATCTCGCGAAAGTCCCGCCTCAGCCGGTGCACCGCCACCGCCACAGACCGACGGTTCTGCCCGAGCGCAGCCGCCGCACTGTCGTATTCCCCTGGCTCCGGTTCGCGGGAGAGAAAAGGGGAGAGCGTCTCGAAAAGCCGCGCCCTTCCCGCCGCCTGACAATCCTCCTGCAACCGTTGCAACCCCGCCGCCAGCACCGCGAGTGCCCACCGTCGCTCGAAGATTTGCTCCGGGCTCTCCCCGCTCGATGGTTCCTTCCCAAACCACTCCTCGGCCTCGGCCAAGTCAATCGAGACCGTCATCCGCCCGCCCCGCTTCTCGGCCGTGGCCCGCCGATACGCGCTGATGAGATGGCGTTCCATTACCGTGAGCAACAACGTGCTGAAGCGCGATTGACGTTTCTCCACCCCCGCCAACCAGTCCTTCTCGATCATCTGGAGAAAAAATCCCTGCACCAGATCCCGCGCATCCTCGGCTGCTTCTCCCCGCCGTCGCAGAAAGGCATACAACGGATACCAATAAGCCCGGCAAAAACTCTCAAACGCCTCATCGCGCCGCCGGCCATCCCCGCCCGCCTCCGCGATCATCGTCCATTGCGTCGTGCCAAAACGCGCCGACCCGCCCGGCCAGCTTCCTGAATCACCCTGCGAGATGGGGGATACCCCTTGGACTCCGGCGCGCATGGAGCCGAAGCTATGTCGCTCCCCCAGCTCGTGGCGAGCGCCGATTTCTTCACGGCCAAATCGTAGGGGTGTGATTAAAAGTGGATGAGATGGAAGCAAGAACAGTGTGCACTGCTGGCTGGACGGGACCGCGGGCATCTTGCCCGCTTCTCATGCGAGCGAGACACTCAGGCTCCCGTGAAGATGCGTCTTTGCACTTTTAGGAGATGCGGCCCTGAAAAACCGAACGTGGCAAAGCCTTTGCGTTTTTTTGCCCGGGTCGCTAGCTTCGACTCCGTGAAGCCGATCATCAACCTGGAAGAAACCATCGGAAAAACGGTGGGACGGCGGCTAACTCCTTCTCCATTGCTGGTTTCCTCTTCGGAAACGAAATCCAATCAACAGTGGCGGGATGCTGGGTTCGCGCAACGCATTCCTCGGGGAGTCTATCGGTTTCATACACATGAGGAGGCCGACGAATGGCTGATGGCCCATTTGACCCGGAAACAGGCGAGCTAGTTCCTCGCGATCCCTCGCTTGAGGATCTGGTGAATCTCTGTCGGGAATTAAATTCCTGCCATGCGAGCTACCTTGTTGTGGGAGGTTTTGCCATCCGTGCTTCGGGCTACCCCAGGCACACCGGCGATGTGGATTTGCTTGTGGCCAGCGATCTTCAAAATGAGGCCCGCGTTTTCAAGGCCCTCGAATCTCTTCCTGACCAAGCCGTGAAGCAACTCGATCCCGGCGACGTGGCCAAATACCTCGTCGTGCGCGTGGCCGATGAAATTCTGGTGGACCTCATGGCCAGCGCGTCCGGCATTGATTATGCCGAAGCGAGCAAAAGCGTCGTCATTCGCGAAGTCGCGGGCGTCCCGATTCCCTTCGCTTCCCCGGAACTTCTTTGGCGCATGAAACGCCACACCCATCGCGCAAAAGACGCGCCGGATTTGCTCTTTCTCCGCAAGTGGTTCGAGGCGCAAGGACGCACACCGCCGGAATAATCCCGAAAAAGGATATAGCCCGGATTCGCAGGCCTCTTCTGCTGTTTTCGGGTTTAGCCAGATCTCTTAACCCTCAACTTCCTTTCTTGCTCAAATCCTTGGCGTGCTTGGCGGCCTTGGCGCGAGATTCTTCCCGCCTCCTCACCGCAACACCGCCGCCAGTTGCGTCCGATTTCGCACATTCAACTTTTTGAACGCCCCGTGCAGCCGCAGCTTCACCGCCGCGATGCTGATCCCGAGCCGGTTGGCGATTTCCTCATTCGACAATCCCTCCGCCACGAGCAGCGCTGCCTCCTGCTCGGAGGCTGAGAGCGCGCCGAGTTCCGGCTTCATCCCGCCCGCGGCGGACTCCGCCAGATGCACCAGAAAACCCGGATCGGCCAGCAGGGAATCCTGCTGCAAAACGAGCGTGATTTCCGCCCGCGAATCCGGATGCTGCGGATGCGCCACCTCGCGTTTACGCAGCAGGCGGTTGTGCGGATTTTCCCGCAGGCTTTCGCGCCATGCCTCCTTCATCTGTTCGCAGGCGGCCAGCACCTCTGTCGGCAGCCCGAATGCGCGGGGCAGCGATTCGTTTTCCCGCCCCATCCACCGCGCCGTCAATCGCCGCGCCTCGGCACTCTGGTGCGTAATCCGCAGATCCCAGTCCAGCAGCGTGGCATTCACCGGCAGCGAATCGAGCAGTGCCGTGATGCGATCCTCAGCCGAACCCATCTTGAGCTGCTTGCGAAACCGCTTGAGCGCCGTGGCGATATGCGGATGCAACAGACGCAAACGCGCGAGGTCGTTCGCATCGAAATCCGACTGACCCTCACCGCGAAAGACGCAGAAGGAATTTTGCGGGATCGGCGGGAAAAATCCCCAGAACAGCAGCGCCACGGAATGCCGCCAGCCCTGCGGCTGCATCAACTCGCGGTAGAACGGCAGTTCCTTCAGCTTTTCCTCCTCGGGCAGATGGTCGCGCGTGTGGAGCAGACGCAGGCCGGGCCGCTTCATCACATAGGCAACCGCCGGATTGAGCTTGAAATGACGCTCCATGTATTCGACGCCAAATTCCCGCCCGAGCGAATCCCGCACCATCAGCGGCACGCTGTCCACATTGCGCAGATTGGCCAGGGAAAAATCACACACCACCGTGGCTGCAAGCAGGTCGAACACCGCTTGCAGAAACTCATCCGTGCGCGTCGCCCCATGCATGGCCAACAGCCGCCGCTCCCATTCCGCGCTGGGAACGTGACCCGATGGGGAATTGCCTTTGGCAGAATTCATTCCCGCCACCCTGCCAGCGCGAAAATCTTTTGACCAGCAGGACCCGATGGGTCTGCGCAAACCTAATCTTAAGTTAGATAGATTCCGCTGCGGCTCTCCCCTAGTCTCGCCTCAATGAACGAAACCGGCGCGATTTGTTGTAACTCCCGCCCGCCCGCTGCGTGGAAATAGTCAAATGCCATCTTCGCCAAAAAATCCAGACGCCGACGGCCGCGTGAATTTGCAGCAGATCGCCGAAGTCCATTTAGCGCGTTTGCGCCTGCATTTTGAGAATGCCGGCATCCTCCTCTGCGGCTCGCGGGAAGTGAGCGAGCGCAATTTCGATGAGTTCCGCCGCGAGAAGCTGCCGGGCGGGTTGGCCGAGCCACACCCCGGTTTCGCACAGACTCATGTCGGCGCGCAGGCTTGGATGACCACGCACTTCCTGGGCGATTTGCTTCAGTTTCACGCCGCTTATCTGGAGCAAGTCCGTCAGTTCTGTCTTCTCCTCGAAGCCTCGCAACTCGACCTCGGCGAGGAGGACAAAAAAGCCTGGCTCGTGCAAAAAATCGAAAAGCGCCCGGCGTCGCTGACCGAAAGCCTCGCTTTCCTCACCGGGTGGAGCCAGCAGGACCTCGCCCGCGCCGCGCTGCTGACCGATCTCGAAAGCTTCACCATGGCCTTCGCCGGACGCGATGCCGCAAAACCCCTCCGCCTCCGCCTCCGCCTCCGCCTCCTGCGGCCCGACGGCAAGGCCCGCGCTGGAAAGACGCAGCCCGGTGTGGAGATTTTCGAAAAGACCTGGACCGCCGCGCAGCGTGGCTCGTTGTTTTCGGAGATTTTCTCAGCTCTTTTTGTCACTGTCATGGTCATGGGCTGCGACATCGCCGAGGCCGTGACCAAGGGAGCCGCTCTGCGGATGGAGAAACCCAAAAATCCCGGTAATCCCGCCTTGGCCACCGCGAGTAACTAAAGAGGGCCAGTTTTTGCCCCAACAAACCACCAACAATGAGCACTTCTACGATACCCGACTCCGAGCAGGCTTTGGCGGACGCCACGTTGCTACTTCAGGAAATGCTGGAAGAATTCACCAAGTCGGAGAGTGCATCCTCCTCGGCACAGGGTGTGTTTGGAGCGAACTGGATGGCGGGCGGCAATTTCTTCTTCTCGCAGTGGGCCTCGGGCGATTTTTCCAGCCTGCCGACATTCAAGATTCTTTCGGCCGATGCTCTGGGTGGAGCCAGCGGGGCCTTCTCGCAGCAAACCGGGAACATTTACGTTTCGTCCGCCCTTCTCCTTGGCACATCCTCGCAGACCGCAGGCGTGCTGTTGGAGGAAGTCGGGCATTGGGTGGATGCGCAGATTAACAATGCCGACACGCCGGGCGACGAGGGGGAGATTTTCAGTGCCGTTGTGCGCGGCACAACACCCGGCGCAGGTGCAGGCACGGAAAACGATCACGGCACGATCACCGTGAACGGGCAGTCGGTAGCGGCGGAGCTCTCGAACGGGATAGCGACCACGCAACAAATGGCGAGCCTTCGCAATGGCATCAACGCGTTTTTTGACCCCCTCGACATGGCGCTCGCGACGACGGTGATGGCGGAGAATCTTCCGTTGGTGGGAAGTTCATTGCGTGGGGTATCGACGCAGCTGGGGTATATAGTCAGCCTGCGCGACCGGCTTCTAAGCGGGTTAGATGCGGCGGAAAATGCCGGTCAACTTGCCCAATCTCAGCTTACGTCCCACATCAATTCCGCCCTGGTTGCTGCGGGTCTCGGCGGACTTACTGTGTTGGTGGATGGGAGTGGGGTGCGGCTCAATATAGCGAGTGCAAAGACCTACGCCCCGACGACGACAGCACTGGAAGCGGGCCTCGGCCTGCCCGGCTTGGGCATAGCAACGACCGGCAATGTCTCGGCAGGCCTCGGCTACAACTTCAATTTCGGCATCGGCGTGGACGGAGGCGGTTTTTACCTCGATACCACGACCGATGACTTCAAAATCGCGCTGCAAACGACCCTGCCGAACGCCGCGCTCGATTTTAAGCTCGGGCTGCTCAATTTTAAAGCGAGTGACGCGGGCTCCTCGTTCGCTCCCACATTTTCGCTGAATCTGAACGACGTGGATGGCGTCAACGACGGCAAGCTGCGCTCCTTCGGCAGCGATTTCCTCGATGCCTCGCTCTCCGGCGCAGCCAATTTGCGCTTGAATCTCGTGGGGGACATGGGCGCGAGCGCGCTACCGAGCATCAATACCCAACTCGCCGTGGGTTGGAACTTCGGCACGCTAGGAAGTGGCACGGCCATAAACCCCTTTGATCTCAATACGAATTTCGGTGGCGTTCCCACCGTGGCCTTCAACAATGTGAGCATCGGCCTGGGCTCGTTCTTCTCCGGGATGGTCAGACCGATCCTCGATAAGATCGGATTCGTCATTGAGCCGCTGCACGAAGTGCTCAACGACGTCCTGTTGGCTCCGATCCCAATTCTCACGGACATCAAGGCAATTGTTCCCATTTTCCCTAACACATTTATCGATATTGCTGTTTGGAAGGGAGACCTCACGCAGGCGCAGGCCGATGACATCAAGCTGGCTGCAAACGTCGTCAATTCCCTCAAAAGTATCAACACCTCGCCCAACGTGGGCGATGCCCGCATCAATCTTGGCGGCTTCGACCTGACTGGCTACGATCCTCGCGTATTAGGGTTCTCCCTCGCGCAGGCCGCAATCAATCCCCTCGGGGCGCTGCTTGATCTCCAAGATATTCTTTCCCAGAATACGGCATACGGAAATTTCTCGGTGGATATCAAGGGAGTGACCGACCTGCCGCTCTTGGCGGGAACAGGGATTCACTTCAACATCATCGAAGATCCCAAGACCGCCTTCAACCTGCTGCTGGGGAAAGATGTCGATCTGTTCAGCTACGATATGGATCAGATCGACCTGAGCGATGTCCATCTCTCTGAATTCATCTCCCTCGCCGGTCCACTCGGCGTCAGGTTGACTCTGGATTTCGACGCCCTCTTGGATCTCGACTTCGGCTTCGACACACGCGGTCTGCGACAGTTTGCCCAAGGTGGCACGCTCGACGACATCATCAACGGCCTCTGGGTTAAAGTGCCGGAGGAGGGCATTCTCCAACTTGATTTTGCTTCCAGTGTTAGTGCGGAGTTAAACGCGATCGTGGCCAGTGTCGGAGCGGGCGGTGGCATTAGCGGCAGCGGGTTTATCAGTTTGCCAGTCAATGCGGTGGCCACGGCGAACTCGCCTGCCAAAGCCTATATTAGCAATTTTTTCAATAAGCTGCTTTCGCGCGAGCCGCTCACGGCCTTCGACGCGCAGGGGGCCGCAGATTACAGTTTGTTCGCCTATGCAGAGGTTGGCTTCGACCCGGTATCCTTGCGTTATGAAAAAACACTGACGAGCGGAACGCTGTTTGATTTCTACGACAAGCCCCGGAAGGTCGATGTGGAGCGGTTCTACGGGTATGCTCTCTATGGCGACAACCGCGATTTCTACACAAATTTGGGGCCTGTTCTGACGCAGGACAATCCCCTCATCATCAATGTGGGTTCCTTTGCGAGTCGACGATATGACACGGTCAATGGCGAATACCCTGCCGACGCCATCCTCGACGTGTCGGAGCGGGTTTACATCAAGCACCTGGAAGGCGACTTCAATGAGGAGGTGTTTGGAATTACGTATGAACTCTACAATTACACGCCTAACACCTTCACTGCGCCAGGTTTCTACACCCTCCTCGAACGCGGCACGACAAGGAAAACCCCGGAGGTTGACTCGCGCAGTGGTGCGGGGCGCTATCTTTATGCGGAGATGGGCCAGGAGAACGATCGAATCGAGTTCGACCCGACGATCTGGATTCCTGCGAGGTTCTTTGGGGGTGACGGCAGTGATACACTCATCGGCGCGCGCGGCGGAGATACCCTCGACGGGGGCCCCGGCTACGACTATCTGGTTGGCAATGCGGGTAATGACTCAATCCGCGGGGGGGATCAGGATGACAAACTCTTCGGCGGCTATGGGGACGATAATCTTGACGGCGGCGAAGGCGACGACGAGCTCTCCGGCGGGACCGGAAACGATTCCTTCTTTGGCGGCGCGGGCAACGACTTGTTCTTTGCGGGCGAGGATCTGAACGGGCTCGACGAGAATGGGAACCGGCTCGATGGTGGCCAAGATACCTTAAATGGTGGAGACGGCGTGGATACCGCCAGCTATTTTTTCTCCAACTCTGGTGTGACGATTTTGTTGGCTCCCATTTCGGCAGCCACGGGCCAGTTGCAAAACTCTGGCGATGGATCCGTCACCGGAAATGGATCCCTCGATGTGCTGATCAGTATCGAAAATGCAGAAGGTTCGAACTTCGCGGATACGATTAGCGGAACGAATACCGCCAACTTCCTGAGGGGATTCGGAGGGAACGACTCGATCGTGGGTTACGACGACAATGACACGATCGAAGGAGGAACTGGCGCCGATAACCTCAGCGGAGGCAATGGTTGGGACGTTCTCGTTTATGGGGCATCGGCGGCCGGGGTGAACGTCAACCTGGCAACCGGAGCGGTTTCCGGTGGCGAAGCTCAAGGCGATACGATTTCGGGCTTTGAGGAAATCTGGGGATCAGGTTTCAATGACACCCTCACGGGCAGCAATACGACCGTGGTGGATAGCGGGAACAACCGGATCTTCGGCGGAGATGGCGACGATATCATCTCGGGTCTCGGTGCAAACGATTCCCTCTACGGCCAAAATGGAGATGACAGGCTGGATGGCGGCGACGGCAATGATCTGTTGGACGGCGCGGCGGGTAATGACACCTTGGTCGGTGGTGCCGGCAACGATCTGCTTACCGGAGGTGACGGCAACGACTCGCTCACAGCGGGCGCGGGTGACGACACCCTCAACGGCGGCGCGGGTGACGATTACCTGATCTCGGCGGGGCCGATCAATGGCGGCATCTTCTATGTGGGGAATGCGCCGGCATCCGACCCCGCAACGCGAGGCAACGACATCCTCGACGGTGGCGCGGGGGTCAACCGGCTGGCGGCGGATTTTTCGGATCAGTTTATTCACGCCATCACATTCGTCTCCGGACAGACGAACAATATCGAGTTTTTCACCAACCCTAACCAGAAGGCGCTCAACTTCCAAAAACTCGGCTCGTTTTTCTACACGGGCAGCCAAGCCGACACCGTCATCATTGATGGCGCGGGCGACGAGAATTTTTCCAATGACATTCGCACCGGGCGCGGCCACGACACGGTGGATGCGGGGATGGGTGATGACTACATAGATGGCGGCGAGGATAATGACCTGCTCTCTGGCGGACAGGGCGGAGACACGATCTACGGAGGCGACGGGAACGACTATATCTTTGCCGAAGAGGGCAGCGATGTCGTGGATGCCGGGGCGGGCGACGATTCGGTCGATGGCGGAGCGGGCAATGATATTCTCGACGGCGGCGCGGGAGTGGATTCGATTTTCTATCTTGCCGCCTCGACAGGCGTGTTCGTGGATCTCACGGGTGCTTTGATTTCCACGGATGGCCAGGGCGGCAGTGACCTCCTTGCCGGTTTTGAGAGGGTCTTTGGCTCGGGTGGCAATGATACGATCACGCTTGCCGCTGCACCCGGCTCCTACGCCTTTGGCAGCTCCGGCAATGACCGGGTGAACGGGTCTTCCGCATCCGACACGGTGGATGGCGGCACGGGTAACGACACCATCATTGGCGGCGCGGGGGACGACTCGCTCTTCGGCAATGCGGATAACGACTCCGTGCTCGGCGGCACCGGCAACGACACGCTCGACGGCAGCACAGGGGATGATTTCCTTGATGCAGGCGACGGCGACAACACCCTCATTGGCGGCGACGGGCACGACACGATTTTGGCGCTGGACGGCAATGACTCGGTTGACGGTGGTGCCGGGAATGACTGGATCGAAGTGGGAAATGGCAACAACCAGATTCTTGCGGGCTCAGGCCTAGACACGGTCACTACAGGCAGTGGCAATGATTCCGTGGACTTGGGCGAAGGAGACGACTTTGCAGACGTGGGCAGCGGTCGGGATATGGTCAGTGGGGGAAGCGGAAACGATGTGCTCCACGCCGGTAATCTTCGCGGATTGGTTCAAGACGAAGATCGGAATGACTCATTGCTCGGCGGCGCAGGCTTCGACGCGGTGAGCATCGATTTCTCCAACCAAAACGGGGCGTTTTCCATTACGGCGGGCAACACGCACAGCTTCAATTTCGCCGACGGTGCACGCGCCACGGACTTCGAGACAGTCCACGATTTCGCAACCAGCTCGGGTGACTTTGCAGACCAAATTTTCCTCAACGGAGCTTCGGACGACGGGTTTGGAAATTTCCTTCTCGTGTATGGCGGCGATGACTCGGTGCGCTCGGGGCTCGGCAACGATGTGGTGCGGCTTGGCAACGGGAACGACAGCGTCAATGGCGGACAAGGTGCCGACACGCTGGATGGCGGCACTGGCATTGACTTGTTAGATTACTCGACATCCAGCGCAGGGGTAAATGTCAACCTCATCACGAACGCCACCAACTTCGGCGACGCCCTTGGCGACGTGATTCAAAACTTTGAGCAACTCATTGGCTCGGAATCCAACGACACGCTCACCCTCGTGGAATCGGCTGCTCCCCAGGCCTTTGGTCTCGGCGGCAACGATTCCATCACCGGAACTGCACTGGCAGATACGATTGACGGAGGGGAGGGCAATGACTTCGTCGATGCGGGCGTCGGCACCGATAGCGTGATCGGCGGCACGGGCAACGACGTGCTCCACGTGGGCAACCTGCGAGGTCCGGTGCAGGATATGGAGCGCAACGACACGCTGCTCGGCGGCGAGGGATTTGATGCGGTGGGGATTGACTTCTCGAATCAGACCGGCGCGTTTTCCATCACGGCAGGCAACACGCACAGCTATATTTTCGCCGATGGTGCGCAGGCCACGGATTTCGAGACGGTGCATGATTTCGCCACCAGCTCGGGCAATTTCGACGATCTGCTCAAGCTCGATGGCGCGAGCGACGACGGGTTTTCCAACTTCCTGCTCGTCTTCGGCGGCAACGACACGGTCTTTGCTGGTCGGGGAAATGATTCGGTGGATGCGGGCACGGGCAATGACTTTGTTTCCACGGGTGGCAACAGCGTGGTGCTGAGCGGGGGGAGGGGGTTTGAAACGGCCACCTCCGGCCGTGAGATTTTCCAAGGCGGCGCGGGCAACGACACGATCAGCTTCGAGCAATTGCTGAACCGGACTTTCCAGTCAGGCGGCGGATCAACCACGACTTTTGAGGTAGGCATCGGCATCAATCTCGCCACAGGCGTGGGCAGCCTGGGTGCCACGGGGGTCACGGCCACGGGTTTTGAAAATGTCATCGGAACGATGCTGGGTGACAATCTTGTCGGCACAGACGGCGACAATCTCTTCATGCCGCTGGCGGGGGGTGGACACTATGTCACATCCGGCGGTGTTCGGTTCCGCCAAGGAAGCTTCGACAGTGTCTCCGGCGCTGCGGGCAATGATACGCTCCGTATCGATTTTTCATCCCATGACACCCTTCTGGGCGGTGTCACTTCCAATCCCAATTTCGTCAAAGATGGGTCCTATTTTCGGTCCTCGCTGTCCGGGCCGCTCGTCCAGGAAGGCGTCAACGTCCTCGACATCGAGCAATTCGACTTCATCGGCACTTCCTAT
>JBBRHN010000006.1:0-16214 GCA_038222685.1 Chthoniobacterales bacterium
AGCCCGGATTTCCGCCTCGTCGATATCGTCGGCGCGCCCTCCGTTGACGTCTCGCAAACCACGTTTCCTGATCAATGGCGCGAATTGCCGGTTTTTCGTTGGGAAATTTCGACCCCGCTCCGCATCGAAGAGCGCCTCCGCGGCATGGGCCTCCAGCAGGCAGAGGGTCTCCAAATCGCACGCGAATGGTGGCTCGATGAGTCGGGCAAAGAACTTACGTTCCGCGACCGCGTCTCCGGTAACCGCCAAAATATCTGGCGACTCGACGCCGCGACCGGACAAAACCTCGGCTCCGTTCGTAGCGGCGGTGAAGGACAACTCATCACACGCAATCCGACCACTGGCGCACCGGGCGTCGAAATTCGCACCCGCAATATCGATCTCGAAGCCACCGGCACTATGAATCGCTCGCGCGAACTCTCTGCGGCAGGGTGGCAAACCGACGCGGGCAACGTTGCCGTGACGTTGAACCTCCCGCCCGGCTGGCGGCTCTACGCCTTGCTCGGCGCGGATTGGGTGCAAGGGGACTGGCTCACCGCGTGGACATTGCTCGACCTTTTCGTGTTGTTGGTATTCGCCCTCGCGGTCTCACGGCTTTGGGGAGCACCGGCAGCCGTTCTTGCGTTTGTCGCCTTTGCGCTCTCGTATCACGAGCCCGGTGCCCCGCGCTACGTCTGGCTCGCTCTCCTCATCCCGTTGGCACTGCTCCGCGTCGTCAAATCCGGCTGGGGCCTTCGCCTTCTCAACGTTTGGAAATGGGCGACCGTCGTCGCCCTCATCTTCATCCTTGCGCCGTTCGTTGCCGCACAAGTTCAGCAGGCTATTTATCCCCAACTCGAAGTTCTTCCACGCGACATGCCGGGTGCTCCACAGCCCGTCGTCTCGTCGGCTCTTGATGCCGAGGCCATGCCGATGAACATTCCTCAGGAGGCCAACTATGCCGACGCGTTTTCCATGGAACGCAAGTCAGCCGCAGGCCAACAGCAACCCGACAAGAGCAACCTCGCGTTCGACCCCAAGGCCCGCATCCAGACAGGCCCCGGCATCCCCGACTGGACTTGGCGCACGGTCACATTTGGATGGAGCGGCCCCGTGCTTGCCTCTCAACAAGTGCGTCCCGTTCTGATCTCACTTACACTCGAACGCGTTCTGACCATCCTCCGTGTGGCCCTCCTCCTCGCACTCGCCGGCGTGCTATTGAGTGTGACGCGATGGACGCTCCCGTTCTTGAAAAAATCCCCCGCCATTCTCCTCGCGTTTCTTCTGTTCTCGCCCGCAGCGGCGCAGGCGGAGTTCCCTGATCCCGCCTTGCTCGACACGCTGCGCGCCCGCCTTCTCACGCCAGATGATGCGTTTCCAAATGCCGCCGAAATCGCCTCCGCCTCGCTCTCGATCAACGGAAACAAAATCATCATCGAAGCCGACATTCAATGCGCGCTCCGGACCGCCGTTCCGCTTCCCGGCACACTCTCCGCATGGTCGCCACTGAGCGTCAGTGTCAACGGAAAACCCGAATCCGTCCTGCGTCGCGAAGACGGCAACCTTTGGATCGCGCTGCCCGAGGGCGTGCACCGCGTGCGGATCGAGGGCCTGCTCCCGGACGTGACCGAATGGCAATGGACGTTTCTTCTTAAACCGCGGCTCGTCACCGTTGATGCACCCGACTGGAACGTCACGGGCGTTCGTCCCAACGGCGTGCCGGAACAACAGATTTTTCTGGCTCGCAAACAAAAAACAACCGGCCCGGCCGCGACATTCGACCGTCAGGATCTCGCGAGTCTTGTCGCCGTCGATCGCCGCATCGAACTCGGCTTAATCTGGCAGATTCGCACCACCGTGACCCGCATCTCGCCGCCGGGCAATGCCGTTTCGTTGAGAATTCCAATCCTCTCAGGCGAGAATGTTCTCACTTCCAATGTCGTCGTGAAAGACGGTGCCATCGACGTGCGCCTCGGCGCCAACGACACAGCGTTTTCGTGGGA
Organism: Chthoniobacterales bacterium; assembly: GCA_038222685.1. GTDB lineage: Bacteria > Verrucomicrobiota > Verrucomicrobiia > Chthoniobacterales > Terrimicrobiaceae > JBBRHN01. The sequence continues at coordinate 1,983 of JBBRHN010000006.1, forward strand.
GAGCGAATTGCCGCCGACGCTGTCGATTCCACTCGTCGCCCGCGCCACAGATTCATGGATCGAACGCTGGACGCTCGTCGCCTCACCCGTCTGGAATGTTGCGATCTCCGGACTCGCGCCGACGTTTGAATCAAACAACGCGGAACTCATCCCCGTTTGGCATCCATGGCCGGGTGAGGAGACCGAGTTGACGATCACTCGTCCGGAGGCAATCCCCGGCGAAACGATCACCGTGAGCAACGCCGTCCATGAGATCACGCTCGGAAACCGCCAGCGCACGTCCGCGCTCAACCTCTCCCTCCGTTGCAGTCTCGGTGCCGACTTCCCGGTCGAACTTCCTCCCAACGCCGCTGTGACATCGCTTACGCAAGATGGGCGGGCGATTCCGGTTCGTGTCGAAAGCGGCAAACTCATCATCCCCGTTCGTCCGGGTGAACAAACGCTCGCCATCGCGTGGAAAGAAGACGTCGCGCATGGCTTCCGCACAACCGTCGGCGCGATCCGCCTGCCTGTCACGAGCGCAAACATTACCACCATCGTCCGCGTACCGGAAAACCGTTGGGTGCTTGGCGCGCAAGGCCCGCTGCGCGGCCCCGCCGTCCGATTTTGGACAGTCCTTGCCTGCTCACTTCTCGCCGCGTGGGCGCTCAGTCGCATCCGAGTCTCTCAAGTCGGCGCGGCGCAATGGATGCTCCTTGCGATCGGCCTCACCCAGGTGCCGCTCGTTGCCGCGCTTACTGTAGTCGCATGGCTCCTGCTCCTCGAATGGCGCGGCCGCCCGTCCGTGCTGACGTTGCCGAACAGTGCCTTCAACTTGCTCCAACTATTGCTCATTGCGCTCACCGCCGGTTCGTTGCTCATTCTGCTGGCCGTCGTCGCATCGGGCCTGCTGGGCAACCCGGACATGTTTATTCGAGGAAATAACTCAACTCAGTTCTCGCTCCAATGGTATGCCCCACAGAGCGGCGAACTCCTCCCGACACCCACCAGTTTCTCCGTCTCAATCTGGTGGTATCGATTCCTCATGCTCGTCTGGGCTCTTTGGCTCGCGGCCACACTCATTGGCTGGCTCTCGTGGGGATGGAAACAATTCAGCACCGGAGGATGTTTCCGCGGTAAAAAAAATACTATCACTCCGCCACCTCCGCCCCCATTGCCGACGGCCTAAGCTCCGCCGACGTATTCGCCGAAAATCAGAATGTAACCGTCGGGATCGGTTACGGAAAACTCGCGCATCTGCGAGCTTTGAGTTTTTATTGGCGTCGAGAGCTTGACGCCTTTTTTCATCAACTCGTTGTAGAAATCGTCAATGCGCACCATGCGGATGTAACACGTCGGCTTGTAGCCCTTGCCGGCATTCTTGTCCTGCACGAGCCCGAGTTGGATTGCGTCGCGACCGACCGCCACATAGTTGCCGCTCTGGAGCACGACCGCAAATCCCAAGCCCTTCACATAAAAATCCACAGACCGTTGAACACTCGCCACCGCAAACGACGGCACCAGATCAACCATCTCGGGCTTGGCCTCCAAGTGGATCAACCCATCCGGGCCGGGCGTGGCTTCATTCGTCGACTGCGCCGTCGCGCTCTGCAAAATCGCCAGCGCCGCACTCGATACTACAATTATCCACTTCTTCATATGTGCCGAGACTAGATCACGTTCGGCGGATTTTCCATCGAAACCTCGATCCCGTCCTCGCCCTCACAATGACTTTGGCAATTTTTCTTCTCGTGAGGATTGCCTCCGGGGCGCGAATCCTGCTTCATTAACGCACTCATGAAACCAGCATTTGATACACTTCGGACGTTCGACAGCGGAACCACCAGCGGAGGGCAGTTTTACTCGCTCCCGGCCTTGGAGGAACTCGGCGTCGGCCCCGTTTCCAAGCTCCCTGTCAGCATCCGCATCGTCCTCGAGTCGGTTCTGCGCAATTGCGACGGGATCAAAGTCCGGCCTGCCGATGTCGAGGCTCTCGCCAACTGGAACGCGAAAGCACCCGCTCCAGAGGAAATCCCCTTCGTCGTCGCACGCATCGTCTTGCAGGATTTTACCGGAGTTCCCCTCCTCGTCGATCTCGCCGCCATGCGCAGCGCGGTGAAAGGCCTCGGCGGCAACCCTGCGATCATCGAACCGCTCGTGCCCGTCGATCTCGTCGTCGATCACTCGGTGCAAGTTGATTTCTACGGCACCGCCGACGCGTTGCGTTTGAACCTCGACATGGAATTCAAACGTAATCGCGAACGCTATCAATTCCTCAAATGGGGCCAGCAGGCTTTCGAAACCTTCGGCGTCGTCCCTCCCGGCATCGGCATCGTTCACCAGGTCAATCTTGAGTATCTGGCCAAAGGCGTTCTCTCCGCTCCCGCCGCCGATGGAACCATCTACTATCCCGACACACTCGTCGGCACAGACTCCCACACGACCATGATCAACGGCCTCGGAGTCGTCGGCTGGGGCGTTGGCGGGATCGAAGCCGAAGCAGGCATGCTCGGTCAGCCAGTCTATTTCCTCACGCCGGAGGTTGTCGGCGTTCACATGACCAACCGACTTCGGGAAGGCGTCACCGCAACCGATCTCGCCCTTCACGTCACACAGTTGCTACGCGCCGAAAAAGTCGTGGGCAAATTCGTCGAGTTCTACGGCGAGGGTGCCGCGACACTGCCGCTTACCGACCGCGCAACCATCGCCAACATGGCTCCGGAATACGGTGCCACGATGGGATTTTTCCCGGTCGATGCCGAGTCCGTTAACTACCTCGCCGCGACCGGTCGCACCGAAGCCCAATGCCGCGCGTTCGAAAATTACTTCCGCGCACAGAACCTTTTTGGAATGCCTAAAAAAGGCGACATCGCCTACAGCGTCGACGTCGAACTCGATCTCTCGGTCGTCCAGCCCAGCGTTGCCGGCCCGAAACGTCCGCAAGATCGCATCGATCTTCCAAAATTAAAGGAAGCCTTTGCCGCTCTTCTCACGAGCCCTGTTTCCGCAGGAGGCTACGGAAAATCCGACGCCAATCTCGGAAAATCCGCCACTCTCAAACTCAACGGAGCACCGACCGCGCAGGAGTCCGAAATGATCGCAGACCGCCCGACTCCGGATTCGATCCAGTCGCTTCCAGAGTCTCCGTTCCACGAAGAGAACAGCACGATTCGCGATGGCACCGTTCTCATCGCGGCCATCACGAGCTGCACAAACACAAGCAACCCAAGTGTGATGCTCGCTGCGGGATTGCTCGCGAAAAAAGCCGTCCTCCGTGGCCTCAGCGTGGACAACGCGGTCAAAACTTCGCTCGCTCCCGGCTCGCGCGTTGTTAAGGACTACCTCGACAAAACCGGCCTCCAGCCTTACTTGGACCAACTCGGATTTCAAATCGTCGGCTACGGTTGCACCACTTGCATCGGCAACTCCGGCCCGCTCAATCCCGAGATCGAAGCCGCCATTGTCGAGAACGATCTGGTGACAGCCGCCGTGCTCTCAGGCAACCGGAACTTTGAGGCCCGCATCCACCAGAACATCCGCGCCAATTTCCTCATGTCCCCGCCGCTCGTTGTTGCCTTCGCGCTCGCCGGACGCATCGATTTGGATCTCTCCACAGACCCCATCGCCAAAGACAAAGACGGCGTTGATGTTTATCTCAAAGATCTCTGGCCGACTTTGGAGGAAATCCAAACCGAGATGCGCTCGGCCCTCAAACCCGAAGTCTTCCAAAAACTCTACACCGACTTCGCCGAACAGAATCCCAAGTGGAACGAAGTCCCGACCAGCACCGGACAGATTTATGAGTGGGACGCCAACAGCACTTACATCCAGGAGCCGCCGTTCTTCACCAACTTCGGAATGGAGGCCGGCACCATCGCCGATATCACCGGGGCACGCCCCATGGGCATCTTTGGCGATTCCGTCACCACCGACCACATCTCCCCCGCCGGAGCCATCAAGCCTTCCTCGCCCGCCGGAAAATACCTCGTCGAAAAAGGTATCGAGGCCACGGACTTCAACAGCTACGGCAGCCGTCGCGGCAATGATCGCGTGATGACTCGTGGCACATTTGCCAATGTCCGCATCAAAAATCTCATGATCCCGGTGAAACCCGACGGCACTCGTGTCGAGGGTGGACTCACCGTTTTTCAGCCGACTGGCGAACAGATGAGCATTTACGACGCCTGCATGAAATACCAAGCAGAAGGGACTCCGCTCGTTGTTTTCGCCGGACACGAATACGGCACGGGCTCAAGTCGCGACTGGGCGGCAAAAGGCACGCGACTCCTCGGCGTAAAAGCCGTCGTCGCGCAAAGCTTCGAACGCATCCATCGCTCCAACCTCGTCGGCATGGGCGTCCTCCCACTCCAATTCCCCGACGGCGTGAGCGCCCAAACGCTCGGCCTCGATGGTAGCGAGACCTTTGCCATCACCGGCCTCAGCGAAAACATCGTGCCCCGTCAAGATGTCATCCTGAACATCACAGCAAAAGACGGCACCACACGTTCGCTCGCCGTGAAACTCCGCATCGATACACCGATCGAGATCGATTACTACCGTCACGGCGGCATCCTGCCATTCGTGCTCCGGCAACTCATCACGGCCGCCGCTTAACCCACCGACGGTAACGTTGCCTCAAGCCAGCTTTGCAGCACGCCCGCCTCCGCAGGCTGGCTGCGAAGCGCGACGTAGCGGTCGGGGCGGATGAGGTAAAACGCCGACCCTTCCGCGCCGAACGCACGGTGCGCCGTCGAATCCGGATCAACCAGCCATTCGCCCGGCGGAGGCGAGTCTCCGCTCCACACGCGCACGATGCGAATCTGCCCGCTCCAGCCCCCGGCAATTAACGCGACGGCCGCCAGTCGATCCACATCGCGATAAATCGGACGCCGCCCGGAAAAAAGCAAAAGTGTAAACAACGGCGGCTTCCATTCGCCGAAAAGCGAAATTGGCTCATTCCCCCGATAGACCATCGCGTCGCGCGGACGCCAGCCCGGAGCAAATCCATGCGGACGCCAATCCTCCTCCCAAGCCTCGTCACCAGCCACAAGAACACTTTTTGAATAGTGGATGTCCAACCCTGACAACATGCGCGCCATCGCTTTTTTGAACTTGTTGGAGCGCGAAGCCAGGCGCACCACGTTGTCCCGAAACAATTGAGCGATCGGATGGCCGTGCAAATTGGAGCGAATGAGCCTCCCGGACTCCGCGAGAACCCGTGCCGCCACGGGAGAACGTTCCGCGGTGTAACTGTCAAGAATCGCCTCCGCATTGCCGTATCCGCGTGACAGCAAAGAAAGTTTCCATGCGAGATTGAAGGCATCCTGCATCCCGGTATTCATCCCCTGCCCGCCCGCGGGACTGTGAATATGCGCGGCGTCGCCGGCGAGGAGGACGTTGCCAAATCGGAAAGACCTGGCCTTTCTCTCGCTGATGTGAAACGTCGAGAGCCAGGTCGGATCGTGAAGGCTCAATCCCCCCGGACCGCGCACGTCCACGAGAGATTGAATCTCTGCCAGGTCGGGCTCTCCGGTTTTGCCCGCCGCAGCCCGTGTCCCGAGCACACGCCAGACTCCGCGAACGACAGGAAAAAGCGCGAGCATGCCGTCGCTCGACCAAAAAAGATGCAGCGTGCCTCCCGCGATTTCACCGTCGATGTGCGCGTCGCAAAGCACATACTCTTCGGGCATCGCATTCCCTTCAAACTCCGCACCAACCAAGTGCCGCACCGCGCTGTGCGCGCCATCGCAACCGACCACCCAGCGGAACTTTGCCTCCTCGCATCCGCCGTCCAGATGCCGCAACTGCGTTTCGACATCCGCTCCGTCCTGACGGAGCGTTAGGCATTCCACGCCGCGCTCGATCCGACCTCCTCGAGCGGCCAATGCTTCACTCAAGATGTTTTCTGTTTCGCACTGCGGGAGAAGAATCATCTCGGGAAACGGACTGTTCACGCCAAAGCCCGCTGGAAGCTCGATCAGCACGCGTTTGCCGTGGGAAATCCGCATCCCTTCCCCATGAATTCCTCGAGTGAGAAAGGCGTCGGCCACCCCGAGTCCATCGAGCATTTCCAGCGCCGCGCTCCACACCCCAAGTGCTTTCGACAAGCCCGACGGAGCAGCCAGTTTGTCGATGACGCGAAACGAGAGGCCTTGTTTCTGACACGCCAAGGCCATCGTCAGTCCCACGGGGCCGGCTCCAACGATCAACACATCGCTCATACGTGCATCGTCCACGAGCCGTCCCGCGCGTCAATCTTCGTTCTTGCCGCCTGCCGGACAAATTGGCGAAAAACACACCCATGAAGAAATCGCGGATTCCAGTCTCCTCCCCGCAGGAGGCCATGCAATCTCCTTTTGCCGCGCTCGAAATCGCCGGTCTGCCCGAAGCTCCGCCTTCCGCACCTGAGGAGGAGAAGCCAAGCCGCTGTGGTCGCGTCGTTCTCCGCCGCGAGAAATCCGGACGCGGTGGAAAAACCGTCGTCGTTGTCTCCGACTTTGCTCCCACGATTTCCAGCGGCCAAATCGAAACCCTCGCACGCAAAGCCCGCCAACACTGCGGCTGCGGCGGCACGGTCGCAAACCGAGAGATCGAACTTCAGGGGGACTCGGCTCCTAAAGTCCGGGCGTTTTTCCAATCGGAGGGATTCGCCGTAGCGGGCGTCTGAAGCCTACCGTTTCGCTAAGCGCCAGAACAGGTAAGTTCCGAGACTGAAAAAGATCACGTTCGGGATCCAGATCAGCACTGACGGAAACGCGGCGGCGTTGTTTCGAAAAGTGTCCGCCATGATGATGAAGAAAAAGTAAGTGAACGCGACTACGAGGCTCAGAGCGAATCCTACCGAGGTTTCCTTGCGATGCGTCGTGATACCGAGGGGAATCGCGATCAGCGCAAAAGCTGCGCACGCGAGCGAGGCAGAAAATCGTTTATTGAGTTCCGTGTAGGCTTCCGTCTCCCGCTTGCCAGCGCCCTTCGCAATGAAGTCGATAAGCTCGGGAAGTGTATAGGAACTCATTCGGCGCGAGCTTTGGAACTCCTCAAAAAACTTTTCCAGCGAGATGGGAAAGACACCTTCCGCCATCACGATACCTTGCTGGATTTTCGAGATTTCGAGCGGATCCTTCTCGTCGCGTTGCTCGAACCGCGCGTTGAATAAGCGGAGAAGAAGCCGGGAATTTTCGGGGTCCGGCGTGAGCACTCCTTCGCGGGCATACACCATTTTCAGGGGCTCGTTGAGGTCGTTCATCTCAAACACGATAATGTTAAGAAGCTTGTCGCCGTCTTTCCCACCTACATAAACGCGGCGATCCGGAAATTTATCAACGACCTCATCGGCCTGGAAAAGCGACGCGGGGTTGCTCGTCGCAATATCGACAATCGCCCGCGTCATCGCCTGCTCTGCCTTCGGGGCAACTTCGATGTTGATCCAAAAACAAATGCCTGTCAGCGCCAGCGCCGAAATAAACACTGGCACGCACAGCCTCGGAACGCTCACCCCGTTCGACTTCAACGCGATCAATTCGTTGTCCGCCGAGATGCGCCCAAAGACCAGCAACAACGCCGTCAGGAAACCCCAAGGGATCGTGAACGTCAGCGAAAACGGCAACACCAGCGCCATGAACGCCAGTACTGTCGTGAGCGGCACGTCGGGATTGTTGATTAGCAAATCCAGAAGCTCCTTGAACAGATTGCCAAGCACCAGAACGAGACTCAGCACCACGACGCCAAAAAACGTCGTCATCAGCACGCCCATCCCGACGTAGCGGTCAATAATCTTCATGAGCGAAAAACAGAGTGAGTCTCAGCGCGAGAGGCGCGCCTACTCTTCAAAGACCCCCATCTTTCGAAACTTCGCGTAACGCTCGCGCAGGAGCTTGTCGGTCTGCATCGCCATCGTTTCGCGCAGCGCCGTCGTGAGTGCCGCCTTGAGGTTCTCGGAGGCCTTCGTCGGATTCCGGTGTGCGCCTCCAACGGGCTCGGGCACAACGCCATCGACGATGCCCATCGCCATCAAATCGCGGGCGTTGAGCTTGAGCGCCTCCGCTGCCTCAGGCGCGTGCTTGCGGTGTTTCCACAAAATCGCGGCGCACCCCTCGGGGCTGATCACTGAGTAATAGGCGTTTTCGAGCATGAACACACGGTCGGCGACTCCAATTCCCAGAGCCCCGCCCGATCCGCCCTCGCCGAGAACAATCGCCACAATCGGCGTGCGCAGAATCATCATTTCGCGAATATTCACCGCGATCGCCTCCGCGATGTGCCGCTCTTCCGCGCCAACGCCAGGATACGCGCCCGGTGTGTCGATCAAGGCCACGACCGGCATCTTAAACTTCTCCGCCAGCCGCATCAAGCGCAGCGCCTTGCGATAGCCCTCGGGATGCGGACTCCCGAAATTGCGGAGCAGATTCTCTTTCACGTCGCGCCCTTTTTGTTGGCCGATGACCACGCACGGGATCCCGTCAATCTTCGCAAAGCCTCCTGGCATCGAAGCATCGTCGCCGAACAAACGATCCCCCTTCAACTCCAAGAAGTCAGTAAAAACCATGCGAACGTAATCGAGAAAAAATGGGCGGGCGGTATGGCGGGCAATCTGCACGCGTTGCCACGCGCTGAGGTTACCGTAGGTCGTCAGGCGTATCTCGTCGAGCTTGTCCTGCATCCGCCGCACTTCCGGATCGAGATCGATCTTGCTCGCATCAAAGCCGCGCTGCAGCGAGGCGAGCTTCTCCTCGAGCTCCACAATCGGCTTTTCAAATTCCAAAGGCTGTATGGTCATGGGCAAATCTATCGAATGGTCACCGGGGTTCCTGTTTTCACGAGAACGAATACTTCGGACGCGTCCGACGGCGACAGGATCACGCCCGGAGGCGTTGGCGGAATCACCCCGTCCGCCCCGGGCAATGGCGCACTCCGAATAGTAGCACCGGATGTTCCGAGCGAAATCCACCGGTCTCCCGTCTCAAAATCTTTCGTTCCAAACGCAATCCGGTTCGCGCCCTTCAAAACAAATTTGTCGCTCACCGTCACGTTTACCACTCCCGATGACGCCCCGGCGGGCAGTTTCAGCGCCTGCGCCGTGTATTCTTTGAAAAAATCTCCGCCCTTCGTCACCGTCACCGTCCCGGCGGCGCGATCAATCACCACAGCGGTCTCGATTTGCGGAACCACCAATGCCTGCCCGATCTTGAGATTGATCGTCGTGAGCCCGTTAACTCGCGAGATCAATTCCGCACCCGTTTTGAATTTAGCGGCGATTTTCACCAGCGAATCACCGGAGACGACCGAATAAGCAACGCGGTCGACCGCTGGTGTCGGTGAAAAAAACAGGCCTCCGTTCACCCGGCTCAAAGCGGCGCGCGCGGGACCGGCCATCGGCGAATCGGGGTAGGCTTTCAAAAATCCGCCAAACGCCTCGGCAGACTCCGGCGTGTCGCTTTCGAGCATCGGCTTAAGAGTCTCAAAAACAGCGATGCTCGGGTCCGGCGGAGGCGTTGGCGTCGGGATTGCAATCGCCGTGCGCTCTTCCAAGTCGAGCTGCTTGGGCACGAAGTAGTGTTGATTAACAAAATACCCCGTCCCTCCGACAATGGCGGCAATCAATACGAGGATAGTCAGAACTTTCCAGATCATAGGCTTCAACGAATCATCCTACTCACGCCAAGCCGGTGTTGGAAACGAGGAAATCAGGTCAGCCCCCGGCGTTTCCACTCGGCCACATTACCGCCCGCCGAGCGTTGGATCATTTCCATCGTGAACTTCAACAAGCAGACCTCCCACGCGTCGTCCACACCCGCAATCAAAGCCGCATACGGATCGTCGTTTTTTCCCATCTCGGTCGTGAGCCGGTCGAGCGTCGAATCCATGCTTTCTCGAACAACGCGCTCGGAGACATCTGTCTTGCGAAGTTGAAACCCGTATCTCAAAACTTTCATCGCCTCGCCGTGTTCCTCAACCCAGTCGGCATACTCGCGCGCATTCTCGCCGAAACCGTCCAAAAGGAGTTTGCTGAAATGGTGCGGTGCCATAATGCGCGGACGTTCGGCTTCGATGCGCCCGTCTCGAATGCGAACCGCGCCAACTTCATCCAACAACTCCGTCACCAACGAAAAATGAAACCGCGTCGTCCCGAACGTCTCGATGGCACTTTGCGGACTCACCACCACTCGCGTGTTCTCCATCGCGTAGTGAAAATCATGCTCTTGATACATCCGGGGACATTAGACGGCTCGAGCAAACTCCGCAATCCCGGTTTGACAATCGCGCCATTTTCGCTTTCAGACAGGGAGGCGAACGCTGAGCACCGCCTTCGCCCCTAACACCGTGACCGAACCCACCTCGCCCGCAAAACCGCCCCGCGTAAACCTCCGCACGCCCGATGTCCTTGCCAAAGTCCAGGAACAAGTCGAGCAACACTACCGCAGCACGTTGGTGGAAACCATCCGCGCGGCGGGAGGCGTCTATGTCGCAGGCGACACAACCATCCGGCTCGCGAAAGAATTCGGCTTCTGCTACGGCGTCGAGCGCGCGATTGACCTCGCTTACGCCGCACGCAAGGTGTTTGCGGACAAACGCATTTTCCTTCTCGGAGAAATCATTCACAACCCGGACGTCAACGCCCAGATCGCAGCTCTCGGGATCCGCACGTTTCCCGTTCGCCCCTCGACTGAGGATCTCGCTGACCTTTCTTCCGAAGACGTTGTGATCGTCCCGGCCTTTGGTGCCGAGGTGAACACCGTTGCAGCCGTCAAAGCTCTCGGCTGCCAGATTGTGGACACCACATGCGGCGACGTGATGAGCGTGTGGAAACGTGTGCGCCAAAACGCGACCGAGAAAGTCACTTCCATCATCCACGGCAAATCCAGCCACGAAGAGACGCGCGCGACCGCATCTCGAGCGCTTGGCCCCGACGGCACAGGGCACTACCTCGTCGTGCTCGATCTTGAACAGGCGAAACGCGTCGCGGATTTTATGCTTAATGGCGGCGACTCCAGCGCATTTCTTCAGTTCTTCGACGGTGCCTCCAGCGTCGGGTTCGACCCCTCGACTCACCTCACCCGCGTCGGCGTTGCCAACCAAACGACCATGCTCCGAAGCGAGACCGAGTCCATCCAAAAACTCCTTCGTGAAACCATCGCCGCTCGCGATGGCGGAAATACTGCAAATTTCCGCTTTTTTGACACGATTTGCGGAGCGACCCAGGATCGACAGGATGCCCTTTTCGGTCTCCTCGATCAACCCCTTGATCTCCTCCTCGTCATCGGCGGCTACAATAGTTCCAATACCGCCCACCTTGTCGAAATCGGCGAAAAAAAACTCCCGACATGGTTTGTGCGCAACTCCTCATGTCTCATCTCGTCCGACGAGATCCGTCACTTCGACCTGCACACGAAAGCCGAGACCACATCTCGCGCCTGGCTGCCGAAATCCAACCCGCTCAACGTTGGCATCACAGCCGGCGCCAGCTGCCCGAACAATCTCATCGAGGAGACGATTCAGCGCGTGCTCGACCTCCGCGTTATCGCTCCGGCGAAATAAGGCTGCTCCGGCAGAGTTTGGCGTAAAGGCCGTCCTGCGCGACGAGTTCATCGTGACGGCCGCGTTCAACGATGCGACCGCGTTCCATGACGAGAATCTGGTCTGCATGGCGCACTGTCGAGAGGCGGTGGGCGATCACAAAGCTCGTCCTGTGTTCCATCAGCCGGTCGAGAGCCTGCTGGATCAACTGCTCGGTCGCCGTGTCCACACTCGCCGTCGCTTCGTCGAGAATCAAAATCGGCGGATTCTTGAGCAATGCCCGTGCAATCGAAATTCGCTGTTTCTCGCCCACGCTCAGCTTGACCCCGCGCTCGCCCAGCGGCGTGTGGAGGCCCGCAGGAAGACGCTCGACAAAGGCCAGCGCATTGGCAGCCTTCAATGCCTCCCACATTTCGTATTCCGTCGCGTCTGCTTTGCCGACCCTCAGATTCTCGGCCGTCGTCCCGTTGAAAAGAAAACTCTCCTGTGTAACCACCGCAATGCTCTCCCGCAAGCGCGAACGCGGGATGTCCCGCAACGGAATTCCATCAACCAAAATCTCGCCTTCCGTAAACTCGTAAAACCGAACCAGCAGATTCACGAGCGACGATTTGCCCGCGCCCGTCGGCCCCACCAACGCAATCGTTTCACCAGCCCGCGCCGTCAGGCTCACGCTGTCCAGCACCGGCAAATCGTCCGAATAAAAAAACGAAACATCGCGATACTCGACGCCGCCCGCCAGTGGACTTGTTACGGTCGTCCCACTTTCGTCGCTCTCCGAATCCGCATCCATGATCTCAAACACCCGATCCCCCGCCGCCCGCCCGGATTGGAAAATCTGATTCAGCGAATGCAAACGTCCCACCGGCTCGTAAAGAAATCGCGCAAACACGAGAAATGCCACCAGCGCACCGAGTTCCATACGCCCCGCCAATACCTCCCGCGCCCCATACCCCGCAATGAGGAGCATTCCGCACGAAGTAAAAAACGCCATCGACGGTTGATAAATAGCCCACGCCTTCATCACCACCAGCGTCGTCTTCCGCACCAACTCGCTCGCCGAGTCGAATCTCACCTGCTCCCGGCCCTCGCTCGTGTAAGTCTTGATTTGCCGAATGCCAGCGATGTTGTCGTGCAGCAGCGAGTTTAGTGACGAAACCGCCTTCCGCTGCTGCCGATAACGCGACCGTGCCGACACCGTGTAAGCCACCGCGCCCAGGGCGAGAAACGGAATCGGCAACGCCGCCACAAGCGTCAAAGCCGGACTGTAAAAAAGCATCACCCCAGCCACGATGACAATCTGCAAAACCGCCACAACTCCCTGCTCGATGCCGTCGATGAGCACCCGCTCCACACTCGTCACGTCCTCAATGAGCCGCGTCATAATGTCGCCCGTCGCACGGTCGTCAAACCACGGCAACGGCAACGTCTGAATGTGCCCGTAAAGCTCGCTCCGCAAATCGCAGATCACTTTTTGCTCGAAGTGATTATTAAAAAAGATCCGCAAGCTGTCCAAAATCGTCTGCGCGAAAAACGCTGCGAAACCCGCCGCCAGCAACGGCAGCAACAACGCCGGTTGGTTTTTCAGTATCACGTCGTCCACGATCCACTGAGTAATCGCCGGGAACACCACAACCAACAACGTCGCCGCAATCGCGCACCCCAACGTCGCAAACGCCAACCCCGGATACCGGCGCACATATGGAAGAACACGAAGAAAGACTTTCATTCAGCCCGCCAACATCCCGCACTCTTCCTCCCGACGCAAGCCCCGACAACCCATTAACGCCACGGAGGGCGCATCTCCGAAATGTGCAAAGACGCCTCTTCACAGGAGCGTGGGCATCTTGCCCGCATTCCTTTGGTTTGCACATCTCGGGCATGCGCCCGCCACGGATTGATCGCCAGTCGATGCCGAGGATCCCAAGTCAACAATCTCCTCACTGCAAAGCCTCGCCAGAAGTCAGAGGCTTGCACGCCAACGACGTCAACGACGATGTTTTTGTCTGTGCGATCACGCCCAGGAGCGGCACGATCTCGGATCGCCGTCGGCGAAATGGCCCAACCTGCCTTACCCAAGCTCCCCCGCTGGTATCCAATCACTTTTTCTACCCGAAACCAACTTCCTACTGTCAAACCATCACTCAATGCGCCGGTTGGTCCGCGTGTGATTAAATGTAGGTGCGGTTGCTAAATAATATCTGGTAGGGCGGGACGTCCCTGGCCCGCTGCTCCTTCTTCCCTCGACCAGCCCGGAGGTATGCCCCTACCTTCCATCGAGAATCTCACTCACTCTTAATCACGCCCGCGTCGTTTTTTTCTGCCCAACGTCGAGGTGTGGCACTGGCGACCGGGAGCACCACTCCGCAAAAGGGCTGATGTTGTAGCTAAGATGGTCATTTCGACTCGGGGCGGGTAACCGGTCTTCCACCACCGTCTTGTTCGCCTGCGGGTGTTTTGAAACGTGGATCGCCATGCTCCCGTTCCTGCAACGAACGACCCAAGGCCATGACTTCATAGCCAAATGCCTCCGCGATCTCCTGCTTGTGGCGACGAACCTCGGAAATGACGGGGTCCACCACGCTCTTGGGGTAATCAATCGTCTTCATCATTATTCTGGAGTAGTTCTTCTGGGCTGCACATCACTGGAAGCTCAAAACCTGCGGCAGCAACCGCACGGCGAAGGCGGTCGCGGATAAATGGGTTGGCGATGTGCTTGAAATTCCATGTGACAAGGTA
>JBBRHN010000007.1:0-15308 GCA_038222685.1 Chthoniobacterales bacterium
CATGAGCGCAACCGTTCTTACAGCCGAAGCCGCACAGAAAGCGAAAATTGAAATCATCACTGACGACTCTAAAGGGCGTCAGGCCGTTCACGACGTCGTTGTCGCGATCCAAGCTGCCCGTCGCAGCGGCACAGCGTGTGCAAAGACAAAAGGCGACGTTAATCTTTCGGGCCGCAAGCCCTGGCGTCAAAAAGGCACGGGCCGCGCTCGCGCTGGTTCGTTCGCCAGCCCGGTGTGGGTTGGAGGCGGTGCCGCACACGGGCCGAAGCCCCGCGATTACACGAAGAACACCCCAAAGGCGGTGAAAAAGTTGGCCTTCCGCAAAGCGTTTAGTGCCCGAATTCTCGATGGCGACGTCCTAGTAGTCGACCAATTCGCGGTCGCCGAGCCGAAAACCAAGCTCTTTGTAGCCTTGCTCGCCGCGACATCAAACGCTGCCCGCAAAACACTCATCGTCTCCGCCACTTTTGACGAAAATACTTTCAAAGCCGCCCGGAACGTCCAGGCGGCTCAATTGGCCCGCGCCGAGGATGTCAACACCGAGCAACTCCTCGCCTTCGACAAAATCGTCGTAACGCAGTCCGCTCTCGAAAAAATCTCAGAAAGGCTCGCGCTATGAACGAAGTCCACGACCACATCCAAACGGTTATTCTAACCGAGAAGGCGACACTCCTCTCGGAAAAGCTCAATAAGTATGTCTTTCGTGTTCGCCCTTCGGCGAACAAGCTCCAAATCAAGCGCGCCATTGAAGTTATTTTCAAGAAGACCGTCGTCTCGGTCAACACGGCAAATTACGCCGGCAAGAAAAAGCGCGAACGTCGCGCCGATTTCGGACGTCGCCCGGACTGGAAAAAAGCCATCGTCACGCTCAAAGCCGGCGAGAAGCTCGACCTCGTTTAAAAATCCCTTTCGCTATGGCACTCAAGACTTTCAGACCTCTCACTCCCGCCAGCCGGTTCAAGGCGCTCCCGGATTTTGCCGAGATCACCAAGGACAAGCCGGAGAAAAAACTCACCGAGTCGATCAAGCGCACCGGTGGTCGTAACAACAACGGCCGCATGACGATGCGCCATCGCGGCGGTGGCCATAAGCGCCGCTACCGTATCGTCGATTTCAAGCGGACGAAACGCGATATCATCGCCGAAGTCATCGCGATCGAGTATGATCCTAACCGCTCCGCCCGCCTCGCTCTCCTTCAATACACCGACGGCGAAAAAGCTTACATCCTCGCACCTGTCGACCTCGTCGTTGGAATGAAGATCAGTGCCGGTGAAAAAGCAGACCCCTCGGTCGGCAACGCGCTCCCTCTCAAATCCATCCCTCTCGGCTCGGAGATTCACAATGTGGAGCTAACCCCCGGTCGCGGTGGTCAGATAATCCGCAGCGCTGGCTCGCTCGCCGTCCTCGCCAACCGCGAAAGCGGATACGCATTGGTCAAGCTCGCCTCTGGCGAAATCCGCAGGATTAACGAAAACTGCTACGCCACGATCGGCCAGGTCGGTAACACCGATCACATGAACGTCTCCGCAGGCAAAGCCGGGCGCTCCCGCTGGCTCGGTCGTCGTCCGCACGTTCGCGGGATGGTTATGAATCCCGTCGATCACCCGATGGGTGGTGGACAAGGCAAAAGCAAGGGCGGTGGTGGACGTCACCATCCGATGTCCCCTTGGGGTCAGCTCGCCAAGGGCTTCAAGACCCGGCGCAAACACAAACCCAGCGACACGTTCATCGTCTCCCGTCGCAAGGCAAAGTCTAAAAACTAATCATGGCACGCTCGCTCAAAAAAGGACCATTCGTCGAGTGGAAACTCCTCGATAAAATTGACCGGATGACAGAATCCGGAGTGAAGAAACCCATCAAAACCTGGTCGCGCCGCAGCACGGTGACCCCGGATTTTGTGGGGCACACGTTCAACGTTCATAACGGGAAGACCTTCATCCCCGTTTTTGTGACCGAGAACATGGTTGGCCACAAGCTCGGCGAATTTTCACCGACACGTATCTTTAAGAAACACGGTTCTCACACCGCTAAAGTGACGAAATAAAAAATGAAAGATGTCGCCACGGCGGCAGCCCTTTCCGTCCTGCTGAGCACCTCCGGGTTATCGGCACAGGACAAACGATCTTTGACAGAATTTGAATCAAGCCCGCAGGGACAGGTAATTACTGTTCCTCCAGGCGATGACGAAGGCGGTGGCAGTCTCGAAGAGAGACTCCTGTTCGCTCGCGCGTCCATTGTCGCTCTCACCGAGAGCCTCGCACTGGCGAATAGCGAGAGCGAGGTCTTCAAGCGGCAAGCTACGGAACTCCAACTCAAGCTCGACGCCTATGGGCTCACCGGTCTCGAAAAAGAGCCCGAAAAAGTTGAGCAACGCCTCCTCGCTGCAGTTCGCGATCTTCGCCTCGTCAAAAGGAAAAACGAAGATGCCATCAACCAGCTCGTCCGCCTCACCGAAACGATGCAAGTGCTCATGAAGACAACCGAGGGCATCAACCCGCAGGCCAGGCTGTCCGTTGAAACCGAACTCCGCAAGACCAGTGAAATTCTCGGCTCGCCGAACGCCCCTCAAGCCGACAGCGTCGAAGCCACGCTGTCCGATGGAATGGTCGTCGATGTTAAAGAAGACCTCTCGCTCATTGTCGGTAACATCGGGAAAAAACACGGCGTCATCGTTGGTATGCCATTCCAAGTTTGGCGCGACTCCAAAAAGATCGGCGAAGTCCGCGTTGTCGACGCCCGGGACCGCATCTGCGGCGCAGTGATTCAAAATCTCGTATCAGAAAAAGAACCCATAAAAACCGGCGACCGCCTTAGAGTGGACGCCCGACAGTAATACTTTAAAACAACATAACGAAATGCAGGTCAAATCCATCCATAGATATGCGAAAATCTCCGCGTTCAAAGCGCGCGAGGTCACGCGAGAGATTCAAGGGCTTCCCGCCACGGACGCCCTCGACCTCTTGCGCTTTACTCCCAAGAAGGCTGCCCTGCTCGTGATCAAGACGCTCAAGAGCGCCATTGCCAACGCCGAGAACAACAAGAACATGACGGTCGCCAATCTTGTCGTTCAAGAGGCCGTTGTCGGCGAAGGCCCGACCTTGAAGAGATTTCAGCCCAAAGCCCGCGGAAGCGCCGGCCCAATCCGCAAACGCTCAAGTCACATTCGGATCGTCCTCACCGACGAGATCGAAATCAAACGCCGCGATTCTGCGGCAAAATCCAAGAAGCCCCGGAGTAAAAAGGCGGCTCAAAAACCTGCGGCACCCGCCGCCGAAACCGAACCCTCCGCACCAGTCGCGGAGTCGAAGGAGTAACCCATGGGACAAAAAGTCAATCCAATCGGATTCCGTCTTCCAGTCAGTCGTGACTGGGGATCGCGCTGGTACGCCTCGCGCAAGGATTTCGCTGAGCATCTTCTCGCCGACACCAAGATCCGTGCCGCGCTTAAAAAGAAACTTAAACAGGCAGCCGTCGCGCGCATTGTCATCGAGCGCGCTTGGAACAGCGTGCGTGTGACGATTCATACCGCCCGGCCAGGTGTTGTCATCGGTCGCCGCGGCTCGGAAATCGAAAATCTTACCAAAGAAGTCAGCGATCTCGCTGGCGGTAAATCCGTCAAGATCGACATCGTCGAGATCAAGAGTCCCGACCTCGACGCTCAACTCGTCGCCGAGAACGTGGCTTCGCAGCTCGAACGCCGGATTTCGTTCCGACGGGCGATGAAGCGCGCCGTTCAAATCACGATGGATCAAGGTGCCCTTGGCATCAAAATCCGTTGTGCCGGACGCCTTGGCGGTGCAGAAATCGCGCGCACCGAGTGGTATCGCGAAGGCAAAGTGCCTCTTCATACGCTCCGCATCCCAATTGATTACGGGTTTTCCGAAGCGGAAACCATCGCAGGAAAAATCGGCATCAAATGCTGGATCTGCAAAAAACAGGAGCCGACCGAAGCCGAACAGGCCGAGAGCCGGAAGCCTGCTGTCGAAGCCGCCGAGGTCGCGGTTGCGACTGGGTGAACAACGAATTTAACGACTAAAAAAAGGGAAAAGCCATGCCATTGATGCCCAAACGCGTGAAATATCGCAAAACCCAGCGCGGAAGCCGCAAGGGTCTTGCCACACGCAATATCCATATCGATTTCGGCGAGTTCGGTCTCCAGACCTTGGAACGCGCCTGGATCACCAATACTCAAATCGAGGCCGCCCGCGTTGCTCTCACCCGCAACATGAAGCGCAAGGGCAAGCTCTGGATCCGCATTTTCCCCGACAAATCCGTGACGGCCCGTCCGCCGGAAACCCGAATGGGTAAAGGAAAAGGCCAGCCCGAGTATTGGGTCGCTACGGTGCGCCCGGGTAACATCCTGTTCGAACTCGACGGTGTCTCTGAGACCGTCGCCCGCGAATCCCTTCGCCTCGCCGCTAATAAACTCCCGGTCCGCACGCGGTTCATCGCACGTCACCACGCCTCCTAATTACCCGCCATGAAAACCGCTGAGATCAAAGAACTGACTGCCAAGGAACTCGTGACCCGCAAACGCGAGCTTCGTGAGGAGATTTTTAGTCTCCGCATTCAACAACAGAGCGGGCAACTCGAGAAGCCGCACATGCTCCGCACCCTGCGTCGTAACGTGGCCCGCCTCGAAACCGTCCTCAGCCAAAAAACGACCGGAGCCACACCTGCTAAGTAAGCCAATGAGCGAAACCACCACCATTCCCGCACCGACCGAACGCACTCGCGCTCTCCGCAAGACGCGCGTCGGCGAAGTCGTTTCCGACAAGGGCGAAAAGACGATCATCGTCAAAACGATCACCCGCGTCCCGCATCCGAAATTCGGAAAAATCACCAAACACGTGGCGAAGTTCCACGCTCACGACGAGAAGAACGAAGCCAAAATCGGCGATCGTGTGAGCATTATGGAAACCCGCCCTCTGAGCCGCCTCAAACGCTGGCGTCTCATCGAAGTCCTCAAACACTAATTCGCCATGATCCAGATCCGCTCACGCATCGACGTTGCAGACAATACAGGCGCCCGCATGGCCACCATGATTGGTGTCATTGGTAAAAACACGCCGGAAGCCCATATCGGCGACATTATCACTGCCAACGTCAAAGAAGCTTCAGCCGGCGGCACTGTCAAAAAAGGTGATGTCGTCCGCGCCGTTGTCGTTCGCACCAGGCAGCCTGTTCGTCGCGAAGATGGCTCCTACCTCCGCTTCGACAATAACGCCATCGTCATTATCGATAAAGACATGAACCCCCGTGGCACCCGCATCTTCGGCCCCGTGGCTCGCGAGCTGCGCGAAAAGAATTTCATGAAGATCATTTCCCTCGCACCGGAAGTCCTATGAGCCGTCCTAGTTTCCACGTCCACCAAGGCGACACCGTCCAAGTCATCTCCGGCAACCACCGCGGATCGACCGGCAAAGTCCTCAACATCATCGCGGCGAAAAGCCAAGTGATCATCGAGGGTGTCCGCATGATCAAAAAACACCAGCGCAAGTCGCAGGATCAGCCGAACGGCGCGATCATCGAGCGCGAAGGTCCGCTCCATATTTCCAACGTCAAGCTCGTGGAAAAAGCGGCCAGCGACAAAAAGACCAAGAAAGCCGCCTAAGACTGAGCGAGCGAACCATACGCCATGACACAAGAACCTGAACTCCTGACCGAATACAAAACGCGTGTCATTCCCGCGCTTCGTGAGAAGCACGGCTACAAGAACGTGCACCAAATCCCGAAGATCTCCAAGGTCGTCGTGAACACCTGTATCGCTTCTTCGCCCGACGTCAAAGAGGCTCTCGAAGTCGCGAAGACCGAGCTTACCACCATCACGGGTCAAAAGCCTGCAACGACCACTTCCAAGAAGGCGATCTCGAACTTCAAGCTCCGCGAAGGCCAGGCCATTGGGGCCAAAGTCACGCTCCGCGGGCGTCTCATGTATGAGTTTCTCGAGCGCCTGATCAAAACCGCGCTACCCCGCATTCGCGATTTTCGCGGGGTCTCGACTCGCGCTTTCGACGGCAACGGCAATTACACCCTCGGTGTCACCGACCAGTCGATCTTCCCCGAGATCGAACTCGATCGCATCAAACGCAATATCGGTTTCGACGTGACCATCGTCACCACCGCCAAAACCAACGAAGAAGCAAAGTCCCTTCTCAGCGAACTTGGCGTGCCTTTCTCCGACAAAGCACGTCTCGCTGCCCAGAAAAAAACCGAGGAAGCCGCAGCTGCAGCCGCAGCCTGATACATAGACCATGAATGATCCCATCTCCGATATGCTGACCCGCCTGCGCAACGCCACGGGTTCGCGGAAAACTGAACTTTCGATGCCGTATTCCCGGCTCAAGAGCGACGTGGCAAAAATCCTCAAAAAGGAAGGCTACATTAGCGACTTCGAACTCGACACGACGGGCAAACATCCAGCCCTCAAGATTCGCACCAAATTTGTCAATAAAACCAGCGCCATCGCCGGCCTGAAGCGGGTCAGCCGTCCGGGTCTGCGCCGCTATGTCGGTGCCGGGGAGATTCCCCGCGTGCTCGGCGGTATGGGCATCGCTGTTCTTTCAACCCCGCGCGGAGTCCTTTCCGGCCACGAGGCGCGCAAACAAAACGTAGGCGGCGAATTGCTCGCTTACATCTGGTAACCATGTCACGAATCGGAAACAAAAAAATCACCCTTCCTGCGAAGGTCAAAGTCGCCGTCTCGTCGACAGGCACCGTCTCCGTCGAGGGCCCTAGAGGTAAACTCGAGTGGACGCTCCCGGCGAAAATCTCGGCAAAGGTTGAGGACACCACCGTCACCGTCGCCCGCGAAGGCGAAGAGCGCCAGCTCCGCGCCCTCCACGGTCTTTCCCGCGCCCTTGTCTCGAACATGGTCACCGGCGTAAGCGATGGTTTCAAACGCGAACTGGAGATTCAAGGCGTCGGTTTCAAAGCCGCCGTCCAAGGCAGCATTCTCAACCTCAACCTCGGCAAGTCCCACCCCATCCACTTTTCAATTCCCGAACAGGTGAAGGTGACCGTCGCAGACAACACCAAAATCACCATCGAAGGCATTGATAACCATTTGGTCGGCCAGTGCGCCGCCGATATCCGTGCGTTCTACCCGCCAGAGCCTTACAAAGGCAAAGGCGTCCGCTTCGTTGGAGAACAAATCCGCCGTAAAGAAGGCAAAACCGTCCAGTAAGCCATGTCCGCAACAGAAAAACGCAAACTCCGTCACACCCGCCTTCGCAAGAAACTCGAAGGCACCGCCGAGCGTCCGCGCCTCAGCGTTCACTTCTCGGGACGCCACATCAACGCTCAGGTCATCGACGACGTCGCGGGCTCCACGCTTGTTTCCGTTCACACGACCGAGCCGGATCTCAAGATCAAAAAATCCTCCGCCAATTGCGCGACCGCGTCGAAAGTCGGCAAGCTTGTCGCTGAACGCGGAACGGCGAAACAAATCAAAAAAGTTGTCTTCGATCGCGGAGGCTTTCACTACCATGGCAAGGTCAAAGCACTGGCCGATGCCGCTCGCGAAGCCGGGCTCGAATTTTAATCCACGACACAAATCATGCCTCCGAAACCAAGAGAAAGAAGAAATAATCAGTCCTCCCAGTCAAAGGAGCCCAAGGAGACGACTGAAAAAGTCGTGTTCATCAACCGTTGCGCCAAGGTCGTAAAGGGCGGTCGCCGCTTCAGTTTCAGCGCGTTGATCGTCTCGGGTGATCAAAAAGGCAAAGTCGGAGTCGGCTTTGGCAAGGCGAACGAAGTCAGCGAGGCGATCCGCAAGGCCACTGACAACTCCAAAAAGCGCATGGTCAAAATCGCCGTTCACGAGAACACCATTCCGCACGAGGTCATCGGGGAATTTGGCGGCGGACGCGTCCTTCTCCGCCCAGCTTCTCCAGGAACGGGCGTCATCGCCGGTGGAGGCGTGCGCGCCGTCATCGAGGCGGTCGGTATCCGCGACGTGCTAGCGAAGTCCCTTGGCTCGAGCAACCACGCGAACGTCGTTCACGCGACCATTGCCGCACTCACTCAACTCCGCCTGAAAGAAGACGTTTTCCGCCTGCGAGGCAAAACCATCCGGGTCAAACCCGTCGTCGCACAACCCGTCGTCGCAGAACCCGTAGCCGCTTGATCCGATGAGACTTCACGACCTTAAACCTAATCCCGGTGCCAAGCACCGCCGCAAACGCCTCGGTATCGGCGAGAGTTCCGGTAAAGGAAAAACCTCGGGCAAAGGCCACAAGGGCCAAAAAGCCCGCTCGGGTGGTTCCATCCGCCCCGGATTCGAAGGCGGTCAGATGCCCATCTTCCGGCGCTTGCCCAAACGCGGATTTAATAACGCCCAATTCAAAACCGTTTACGGCGTCGTTAACCTCGACTCACTCGAAAAATCCTTCTCTGCTGGCGACATCGTCAACGAAGAGACCCTTCGCAAAGTCGGGCTCGTCAATGGCAATTTCGACGGCGTCAAAATTCTCGGTCGTGGAGAACTCTCGAAGGCTCTCAACATTACTGTCGATGAGATCAGTGCCTCCGCTCGTGAGAAAATTGAGAAGGCCGGTGGAACGATTTCGCTTCCGAAATCCGAAGCCGCCAAGTAGGCCTCGCGGTTTTTTCTCCCGATGATTTCCGCGTTTGCCAACATCTTCAAGATTGCCGAGCTGCGCACTCGCGTGCTCTTCACTCTCGCGATGATCGTTGTCATTCGCGCGGGCTCGGCTATTACCACGCCGGGTGTTAATGCAGACGTCCTCCGGCACTGGTTCCTTGATCGCGCCGATGTGGCCTCTGCGGGTGGCGTAGCTGCTCTCTTCAACCTCTTCAGTGGCGGTGCCTTGGCCAACTGCGCGATCTTTTCGCTCGGCGTCATGCCTTTCATTACGGCATCGATCATGATGCAGCTCCTCACCGCCGTGATCCCTCAGCTCGGCAAATTGTCGCGCGAGGACGGCGGACGCCAGAAAATCACGCAATACACCCGTTACGCGACCATCGTGCTCTGCGTCTTTCAAGGTTACCTTCTGTCTCGCTCGTTCGAGAATCCGCAGGCGAACCCCTTTCTTCCGGGGATCATGGACACGATCAACAAAATGGGTGTCAGCCTCGTCAGCAACCCCGGGTTGGCGTTTCAATTTACCACCATTATGACCATGATGGCTGGCACGATGTTCCTCATGTGGATCGGTGACCAGATCACCGAACGCGGCATCGGGAACGGAATTTCGCTCATCATTACGGTCGGTATTCTCGCTCAACTCCCGGCGGGCCTCATTCAAGCCTGGCGCACGTTTGTTCCGTCCGAGGCAAGTGCTCAGGCAGCCGTCAGTCCGGTCGTCCTCGTCTTGATGATCGCATTCCTCCTCTTCGTGATCGCTGCCGTTATTGCTGTCACGCAGGCGATGCGAAAGGTCAGTATTCAATACGCCAAGCGCGTCGTCGGGCGCAAAGTTTATGGCGGCCAGACCCAATACATGCCGCTTAAGGTCAACTACGCGGGCGTCATGCCCATCATCTTCGCGCAGGCCATCCTCCTCTTCCCGTCGACCATCTTCAATCTCGCCTTCCCCGGTCAGCGCTGGGCCCAAGATCTCTCGAACCTCCTCACCTACGGTTGGCTCCATTACGTCCTCTTTGCCGTGATGATTTTCTTTTTCAGCTACTTCTGGGTCGCGACGCAATTCCAACCAGTCCAGATCGCCGATGATCTCAAGAAACACGGCGGATTTATTCCGGGCGTTCGACCTGGCAAGCCAACAGCGGACTTCCTTGACTACACGATGACGCGCCTCACTTTTGCCGGAGCGGCATTTCTCACCGCGATCGCCGTCCTCCCCCAAATGCTCACGCAATGGCTTCAGGTTCCCTACATGACATCGCAGTTCTTCGGAGGCACCGGGCTCCTCATCATCGTCGGCGTCGTGCTTGATACGATGCGGCAAGTGGAGACACACCTCCTCCAGCGGCACTACGACGGGTTTCTACGCAAGGGCCGCATCCGCGGAGCACGCGATACCCGCAACCGACTCAGCTCGGGCAACGTGCTGGACGATCAAACCTTGGTCTGGATCTGGGCCGCCGTGGGCATCCTCGTCATCGTCGGCGTGACCATGTATCTCGCGACCCACCAATAGCGGCGCACCAGGACTTTGAAAAACCGCGTCGTTCTGCTCGGTCCGCCCGCTTCTGGCAAGGGCACGCAGGCCTCTCTTTTGGGAGCGGCGTTCGGCATTCCCCACACTTCGACCGGTGCCATGCTCCGCACCGAACGCTCGAAAGGCACAGCACTCGGTGCCGAAGCAGATTCGTTTACCAGCCGCGGTCTCCTCTTCCCCGACGAACTTGCCTTGCGTGTCGTCTCCCAATGGATCGATGGACGAGATCGTTTTATTCTCGATGGCTTTCCGCGCACTGTTGGCCAGGCACGATCCTTCGATGGACTGCTCGATGACCGCTCCTTGCCTCTCGATGTGGTCTATCTCCTCGAGTTACCAGACTCGGAAGTCCGCGCGCGAATGCTCGGTCGCCTCACCTGTGAAACTTGCGGTGCCGTGTTTAACGAGACCTTCCATAAAATGACGGACGCCTCGCTTTGCTCGCAGTGCGGCGGCGCGCTCGCGCGGCGCAATGACGATACCGAGGAGTCCCTCGCCCGCAGACTCACCCAATATCGCTCGCTCACACTGCCCGTTGCCGATCATTATCGCGCCGCCGGAACACTCAAGGCCATCAACGTCGCTGCAGGTCGCGATGCCGTTTTCCAGACGCTTTACAACGATATGAAGGAGGCCGCATGATTGTCATCAAGCGTCCTCACGAAATCGAATGCATGCGCCGCGCAGGCGAGACGGCTGCAGAGATTCTCAACGAACTCACAACACTTGTGGCTCCGGGCGTCACCACGGGCGAGATCGACCACGCTGCATCCCAACTCATGTCCGAAGCCGGTGTGCGCAGCGCTTTCCTTGGCTATCGTAAATTTCCCGGCCACATCTGCATCAGCGTCAACGAGGAAGTCGTTCACGGCATCGGTGGCCCTCGCCGCATCGCTTATGGCGATGTCGTTAAAATGGACGTCGGCATTATACGCGACGGCTGGATCGGCGACACCGCAACTTCCGTGCCTGTCGGCATCATTGATCCCGAAGTCGAGCAACTCCTCACCGTCACGGAACAAATTCTCAATGGTGCTGTCGCCCTCGCCCGCGCCGGCAATCGCGTTGGTGACATCTCCAATTTTATCCAAACCGAATCCACCAGCCATGGCTATGGCGTCGTCCGCGAATTCGTTGGCCATGGCGTCGGTCGCCAATTGCACGAAGATCCCCAGGTTCCCAACTTCGGCAAACGTGGCACAGGTCCCAAACTCAAGCCCGGGATGACCATCGCCATCGAACCCATGATCAACATGGGTGTCGCCAATATCCGCGTCCTCGCCGACAAGTGGACTGCCGTCACCACCGACGGCCTCCCGTCCGCTCATTTTGAACACACCGTCCTCATCACAGACAACCAACCGGAAGTATTGACATGGCCAAGAAAGACGCTATTGAAGTAGACGGAAAAGTTGTCGAGCTGCTCCCGAATACCATGTTCCGAATCGAACTGGCAAACGGGCACCGCATCCTCGCTCACATCTCCGGTAAAATGCGGCTGCACTTCATCCGCATCCTTCCCGGAGACAAAGTCATGGTGGAGATGTCCCCCTACGACTTGACCAAAGGTCGGATCACCTACCGGCACAAAAACGAAAATTCGTCACCTAACCACTACAGAAGAAAATGAAAGTCCGAGCCTCAGTTAAACGACTCTGCGAAGCATGCAAAGTTGTCCGCCGTAAAAACGTCGTCCGCGTTGTTTGCAAAAACCCGCGCCACAAACAGAAACAGGGTTAGCCCTCAACCTCTCCACACCTTATGCCACGCTTACTTGGAATTGATATCCCCGGCGATAAACGCATCGAAGCCTCCCTCCCGTATATTTACGGAATGGGCCCGAGCAATACGAAAAAAGTCCTCGAGCAGGCCAACATTGACCCCAATGTTCGAGCCAAAGATCTCTCGCCCGAGCAACTCAACGCCATCATTCACGCGATTAACGCCAACAAGATTGCCATCGAAGGCGACCTTCGCCGCGAAGTCCAAGGCAATCTGAAACGCCTCCAAGCGATCAATTGTTACCGTGGCATCCGCCACCGCCGCGGCCTTCCCGTCCGCGGTCAACGCACCTCGACCAACGCCCGCACCCGCAAGGGACCTCGCAAAACGGTCGGTGTCCAACGCAACAAAGATGCCAAAACTGGCAAAGTCTAAACGAACGAACTGACCATGGCCGACGAAACCACGCCCAACGAAGAGACGCCCGCACCAGCGGATCCCGTTTCCGAAACACCAGCCGCTGAAAAGAAAAAAGCGGCTCCGAAAAAGAAACCTGCCGAAACGGAAGCACCCGCTGCCGAAGTCGTCGAAGCCGCACCCGCTGCGACCGAAGCAACGCCAGCCGCCGAGGCCGAAACTGCCCCCGCCGCCGCGACCGAAACTGCTCCAGCTGCCGAGGCCGCTGCTCCCGCGCCAGCTGCAGCCGCCGAGCCCAAGGCCAAAGTTGTCAAACCGAAGAAGGGCAAGAAAGAAGCAGAGGCCAAAGCAGCGCCGGCTCCGATCAGCATTTCGCTCGACGACACCATCGAGCCCGTCAAGATCGTCAAAGCCAAGGGCAGCAAAAACATTTCCCAAGGCATCGCCCACGTGCAAGCCAGCTTTAATAACACCATCGTCAGCGTCACCGACCTTCGCGGTGGTGTCATCGGGTGGTCGAGCGCTGGCAAGTGCGGCTTCAAAGGCTCGCGCAAAAGCACCGCCTACGCCGCCCAGATGGTCGCACAAGACGCCTGCCGCCAAGCCATGGGCCACGGTCTCAAGGAAGTCGAAGTCCGAGTCAAAGGCCCCGGTGCCGGTCGCGAATCCGCCGTCCGTGCCATGCAAGCCATAGGCCTCGACGTCACCGTCATCCGCGATGTCACGCCCGTCCCCCACAACGGCTGCCGCCCACCCAAACAACGCCGCGTTTGATCCCAATACCGAGTTTTCAGGTTTCAGTGTTCAGTTTTCAGCCACCAGCTAAACGTCACCCGAATCACAAAGAACTCCGCACCAAGACTACTGAAAACTGAAAACCGAAAACTGAAAACTTCTTAAAAAAATGGCACGTTACACAGGACCCAAAACAAAAGTTAGCCGCCGCTATGGCGTGCTCATCAGCGGATCGCCCAAGGCGTTCGAAAATAAAAACTATCCTCCAGGCCAGCACGGCCCCAAGGGATCGCGCCGCAAGCAGAGCGATTACTCGATTGCTCTCGCCGAAAAGCAAAAACTTCGCCACCAATACGGCGTCCTCGAGCGTCAGTTCCGCCGCTATTTCCAGATCGCCAGCACACGTCGCGGCGTCACCGGCGAGATTCTCCTCCAGCTTCTCGAGACCCGTCTCGATAATGTCGTTCAGAAAATGGGCTTTTCGAAGACCCTTCGCGGAGCCCGCCAGATGGTCGCTCACGGCCACGTCACGGTAAACGGACGCAAATCCTCTTCCGCTTCCATGAACCTTAAGCCCGGCGATCTCATTGCCGTTCGCGCCTCGGAAAAATCCAAACGCCTCGGAGCCCGCGGCGTCGAGCTCACCCAGATCGCGACCGTGCCCGAGTGGCTCACCGTGGATAAGGAAAACCTCGCAGGCAGCGTCGTTCGCATCCCGAGCCGCGCCGAAATCAATCCCATCGTTAACGAGCAGCTCGTCGTCGAACTCTACTCGCGCTAACGAAACCTCGGATTTCTCTCCCGAAATACAGGGCGGATGGCTGGTCTCCAGCCTCCGCTCTTTTTCGTTTCCGGCATCTCCTCCTGCACTTGCCCTTATCGCCCGCTAAAGCTATGCTCCCCGCGATGAACAATCCGCACGAGGATCCCGCTGCACTGAAAGCCCTTCAGGACGACATCTATCGCGAAAAAATCCTGCGCGCCCGCAAACAAACCCCTGCCGAGCGTCTCGCCGATGTTTTCGAGCTCTCTGATCATCAGCACCAACTCATGCTTGCCGGAGCCATGCACAAGCTCAAGACGCGCGACATTCACCTTGGTTGGGCGGAAGTGGGGCGTTGGATGGCTCGATTGGATCGCGTTCGTGAAAACGGACTGTACGTCACAGAGAGAACATCATGAAGTTGGAGGAACTTGCCATCCACGTCATCGAAGCAGCCGAGGCGACCGGCGTGGATTTCATGGCTGTCGGCGCGATTGCGGCTGGTGCTTACGGCGTCCCGAGGTCGACCAGAGACGTCGATGTTCTCGTCAGCATGGAACTGCCCGATGGTGTGACGGAGATCGTTCAGCGGCTTGCCCCGTTTGTCGTCTTCGACCCGCAGGTGACGTTTGATACCCTCACGTGGGGACGCCGGCATGTTGGTCAAACCCGTTCGGCGCCTCCGTTCAAGGTCGAGCTTTTCGAGACCTTCGACGATCCGTTCGTCAAGTCGGAGTTCTCCCGCCGACAGAGCGTCTTTGTTCCGCTTCTTCAGCGCTCCACTTGGCTGCCAACGCCCGAAGACGTCGTCGTGCAAAAACTCCGCTGGGGCCGCAACAAAGATCTCGATGACGCCCGCGATGTCCTCGCGGTCCAAGGCCCGGAAACGCTCGACATGGCTTACATCGAGACTTGGTGCCGCACCCACGGAACTGAAGACCGTCTCCGCACCGCGCTCGAAGGTATCCCTCCGCTCGAGTGAGCCGCGCGCTCAGTCCGGGCGACCGCCGAAAAAAACGCGGTCAGCGTTTCCGTCGGCAACCTTTTGACGAGCGTCTGGAGAGAGTTCCTCCAACAATCCGTTGTAACGTCTCATCGTCGGCCCGAGATGGTCAAAATGCCCCGTCAGATCGGAGCCGATCATAAACCGGTCGGCGAAGCGCTCAATGAGATCGACCCAGCCCCTCCGACACGACAACGTCATCGAATCCGATCCACGAGACATCCACATGGAGTTGCGTGTAAGCTGTCAGCATCATCTCAATCAACTCGTGGTAGTACTCGTGAAAAACCCGCCGCGACAATCCGCAATGCGCCCACACCACGCACAACAGCACCTCCCTCAACTCGTGCAGATAAACATAGTCATCGTGCCGCCCTATCGACGTGCTGTTCTGGTGCAATAAAACCGGCAGCCCGCGCTGCTCGCAAAGCTTATAGACGGGCTTCATCGCCGGGTGATTCGCCCGCGCCGTTTCCTCGTTCGTCAAATTCGTCAAGTCATCGTGCCGCAGCAAAACCTC
>JBBRHN010000008.1:0-15261 GCA_038222685.1 Chthoniobacterales bacterium
AATCATCGGCTCGAAAAACCAACGCGAAGTGCGTCGGTTGCAGCCATCCGTACGTCGCATCAACGAGATTGAAGCCGGCCTCAACGAATTGCCTGACGAGGCGATGCGGGCGAAGACGCTGGAGTGGAAAGACCGTCTCGCAAAAATCGAAGATCCTGCGGCGCTCGCTGCCGCTTTGAACGAGATTCTGCCCGAGGCATTTGCCGTCGTGAAAAACTCGGCGCGCCGTTTGTGTGGACGCCAGATGACGGTGTGCGATCAACCGTTGGCTTGGAACATGGTGCCGTTCGACGTGCAGTTGGTGGGCGGGATGATTTTGCACCGGGGTCGCATCGCGGAGATGGCGACGGGTGAGGGCAAGACGCTTGTGGCCACTTTGCCAGTCTATCTCAACGCGCTGACCGGGCGCGGCGTTCATGTGGTGACAGTGAACGATTACCTTGCCAAGCGCGATGCCGAGTGGATGGGCCAGCTCTACGCGTTTCTCGGCCTCACGGTCGGAGTCATCCAAAACGACCAGCCGCCCGAGTATCGTCGCGAGCAGTATCAATGCGACATCACCTACGGCACGAACAGCGAGTTCGGCTTTGATTATCTCCGCGACAACGGCATGGCAACCAGCCGCGAGCAGCAGGTGCAGCGCGGGCATTACTTTGCGATTGTCGATGAGGTTGACTCCATCCTTATCGATGAGGCGCGCACGCCGCTTATCATCAGCGGGCCGGCGACGATTTCGACGCACCAATACGACAAGTTCAAACCACTCGTTGAGCAACTGATTCGCAAACAAGCGATTCTTTGTAATCAACTTGCGAGCGAAGCGAAAGAGGCGCTTGAAGCCGGACGTCGCGACGAGGCTGGACGGACGATGTTTAAGCTTAAGCTCGGCCAACCGCGCAACAAACCTCTCCTGCGCCTGATGGAAGATCCCGAGGTTCGCAGGGCGATGGACAAGGCGGAACTCGAGTTTTACAAGGACACGGACGGCAAGGCGGCACTGGTGGCATTGAAAGAGGAGCTTTATTTCAGCGTCGAAGAGCGTCAGCACGATGCGGATCTCACGGAGATGGGGCGCAGCTACCTCAACCCCGACGATCCCAATGCGTTTGTGCTCCCCGATCTCCTCACGGAATTTGCCGACATCGAGAACGACCCTGCCCTCGACGTCGCCGGCAAGACCGCCGCCAAAGCCGCCCGCCAGCAGCATTGCGACAATCAGGCCGAGCGCATTCACAACATCACTCAGCTCCTAAAGGCGTATTGCCTGTATGAAAAAGACGTCGAATACGTCGTCGAGGAAAACAAGGTAATGATCGTCGATACGTTCACCGGCCGCAAAATGCCGGGCCGTCGCTGGAGCGATGGGCTTCACCAGGCGGTTGAGGCGAAGGAAGGCGTGCAGATTGACCGCGAAACGCAAACGCTCGCGACAATCACGATCCAGAATTATTTCCGACTTTACGAAAAACTTGGCGGCATGACGGGAACGGCCGAGACCGAGGCGAACGAGTTCCACGATATTTACCGGCTCGCGCTCAACGTTGTTCCGACGAACCAAGCCGTGCGCCGCGTGGATGAGAACGACCGAATTTTCAAAACCCGCCGCGAAAAATACAGCGCGGCGATTGAGGCGATTAAGCAAGCTCACGGCAAAGGCCAGCCTGTGTTGGTGGGAACGGCCAGCGTGGAGGCGAGCGAATTGCTGGGCCGGATGCTCAAGCTCCAAAAAATTCCGCACACCGTGCTCAATGCCAAGTATCACATGCAAGAAGCGGAAATTGTCGCACGGGCCGGGCTCAAGGGATCAGTAACAATTTCAACGAACATGGCGGGACGCGGAACCGACATCAAACTCGGTGAGGGCGTGAGCGAACTCGGCGGGCTTTTTGTCATCGCGACCGAGCGTCACGAATCCCGCCGCATCGACCGCCAGCTTCGCGGACGTTGTGCGCGTCAGGGCGATCCCGGCATGTCGCGGTTTTACGTTAGTTTCGAAGACGACCTCATGCGCAATTTCGGTGCCAGCGACCGCATGACAAAAATCATGGAAACCTTCGGCCTCAAGGAGGGCGAGGAATTGGAGCACCCTTGGCTTAACAAAAGCGTCGAGACCGCGCAGAAACGTGTCGAGCAGCGCAACTACCTGATGCGTCGCCGCACGCTGGAGTTTGACGACGTGATGAACCAGCAGCGCGAGGTGGTTTATGGTTATCGCAACGAGGTGATGGATTCCGAGAATCCGCGCACGTTGATCCAAGAAGTGATCGGCGAGGTGATCCCGAAAAAAGTCGCAAGCTTCCTCGAAGCCGGGGAGGGCGAGGAGCCCGATCCCGACGGTCTGCTCCAGTGGATCAATTCGACATTTCCGCTTGGGCTCACACGCGAGAAGGCGGCGCTGGACACACGGAGCGTTGATGAGAATTCGGAGTATCTCACAAAAACGATTCGCGACGCCTACGAGCAGAAAGCGGCATTGGAAAATCCCGACGCCCTGCGCGGACTTGAGCGCTACATTATTCTCAACGCGGTGGATCGCCTCTGGCAGGAGCACCTCTACGCGATGGACGGCCTTCGCGACGCGGTTTACCTCCGCGCCTTCGGGCAAAAAGATCCGCTCGTCGAATACAAAAACGACGCCTACGCGATGTTTGTGGATTTGATGGATACGATCAAAGCCGAGGTGCTCAACAATTTGTTCCGCAGCACGACAAACCTCCAGGCTTTCGAACAACTGCTCGCCAGCCTGCCACAGAGTCTCTTGCGCACGGACCCGCTCGCCGCCCCGGCCCGGCAAACCGCCGCATCGTCGCCGACCGAGATGAACGAAACCGAGTCGCCGAAGGTTTTTGAACTCCCGATCAAACGCGAAATGCCAAAGGTCGGACGCAACGACCCGTGCCCTTGCGGCAGCGGGAAAAAGTATAAATCCTGTTGCGGAAGGACCGCGTAGGGGTTGATCGAGATCACATGACTGCCCTTCGCAAGCCGGAACTCCTCACTTTCGAGCAATATCTCGATGCGGAAGCAAGCGCGCCGACGCGACACGAGTTTCTGGCGGGCGAAGTTCATGCTATGGCCGGGGCAACAGCGGCTCACAATCAGCTTGCGCTGAACTGCGCGGGCATGTTCTTGACTCACCTGAAAGGCCGTCCCTGCCGCCCGTTCATGAGCGATATGAAGCTCAAGATTCGCTATGACGAGTCGGACTCGGTGTATTATCCGGACGTGATGGTGGACTGCGCCGGTCTTGCGCCGGCAGCCTTATTCACGACGTCGCCGACGGTTCTCGTCGAAGTGCTCTCGCATTCAACGGAGCGGATTGATCGGAGGGAAAAGTGGTGGATTTATCGTACGATAGAGACATTGCAGGAGTATGTGCTCATCGATCAGCAAAAAGCTGAGGTGACGATTTTTCGACGTTCGGCTTCGTGGGTTGAGGAAGTGCTTGGCTCGAAAGAATCCGTGATAGATCTGCCGTCACTCGGTTTTCGCTGCACGGTGGCAGACATTTATGCGGACGTGCAACTGCCCGGCGAGAAACCGCTGGCGTTCGTCTAGGTGCCGGTGCCCAACTGCACCCCGTCTGACGAACTTTCCATGGGAACGTTATTAAAGTGGCGCAGGGATCAGCAACGAATGGCACTATTATGATTTCATCGGTGGGCTCGAAATGAGCCGCCGAATCTGTCCTCTCCGCCCGCTTCAAAAAGAGAATCAAAAAGTTCCACGCAGAAAAAACAAAGGGAAAACCTTATTGCCGATCTTGGTTGGCCCACTAATCCTCGATCAAACGGTGCGACGCAGGCGTTTATACCATGACATCAACGGCGTAACCGTGACGCCATGCGCCACAATCGAAACCACCACGACAGTAAGCGTAAGGGAGATCAGTCGCTGCGCCAGTTCGGGGTCCAGGCCCTGATTCACGGCATACATGAGATAATAGATCGACCCGATGCCCCGGATGCCGAACCAACAAATCAATCCGCCATCCACTTTCCCTACACGCGCACCGCACAACCCCAGAGTCACTGCCAGCGGCCTGATGGCAAGAAACAGAACGAGGACGAAACCGAGATCGCGAAAAGTTAGAAAGGTGGGATTGAGCGCCAAACCCACCAAAAGCACTAATAGGACTTCGAGAATACGCTCCATCTGTTCGTTAAAACCGAGGACGGCCCGAGCCATATATGCAGGAGCTGTTGCCGGGTGGGTTGGAACGCCGACGTTTACCACCTCAGGATCGCGATTTTTGTCTTCGATTGGAAACTTTTTGTGGGAACCCTGTTGTTCGATCATTCTGAGAGCCAACCCGGCCGCAAACACTGCCAGAAATCCATATGTGTGAGCCAGCAACGCCCCACCGTATGAGAGGCCGATTAACCCGAGGGTGAGCAGTTCATCGCGATCCAGTGCCTCGCGGTGTTTACGTCGGAGGTGCAGCACCACGCGACCGACAGCGAACCCGCATCCTCCGCCGATGGCGAGGCCCCCCAAAATTGCCCAGACCACATCCACTACCAACCATTGCCAGCCCCAGTCTCCAAGTTCATGCAGGCCAAGCAGTCCAAGTCCCAGCATGACAAAAGGGAACGCCGTCCCGTCATTCAGTCCGGCCTCTCCGGTTAGACTAAATCGCAAGTGGCTGCGATCGTGTGGATGCTTCAGTTCCACGCCAGAAGCCAACACGGGATCGGTTGGGGCGAGGATGGCTCCCAACAAAATGGCTGCTCCCCAAGACAGGCCAAGCCCTAGAACTCCGGCGACTGCAACCAGCAAGACCGTTAACGTCATGGAAACGAAGGCCAGTCGGCAGGGGATCCGCCACAAGCGATCCTTTAGCGGGAGGCGAAGTTTCAGGCCGACCGTGAAAAGTGACACCACGACTGCAATTTCTGCCAAATGCTCGAAGAGAACCGGATGAGCGACGGGATCAAAATCCACCAATTTCAACCCGATAGAGCCCAAAAGCAGGCCCATGCAAAGGTAGATCACGGATTCGGTGAGTGGCAATCTTTGGACCGTGGAGGTGAAGATCGCGACTGTGATCAGCAACGCACCCATCATAAGATACCAAGTTTCGAAAGTCACATGGAGGAATCGCATATCGAACACGCTTGGCCGTCGGCACTCCGGATTCTTACGCGGACCCTAACACCGCACTTCGCAATTTTTCATAAAGCCTTCTGGAGCGCCCTTTTGCTTCCCGCGCCGATCGAGTCCGCCTCTCGGCGGACCCGCAGGCAAGACCTTCTGGCGCTCGATCGAAAGATTGAGGCACGCAAGCTTGCTGCGGGCCGCGAATCAAAGGAGATGAAACCTCTGCCTCAGCACCGAATATTTTATGGACTCCATTAATCGCAATCAATCCGAAAGCAATCACGCCGATCTGGAAGGTCAGGCCGCGATTGACCAGATCAAGACACTCGTAACAAAAGCGCGGACGTGCTTCTTTTGCACCGCCGGTTCAACTAGTGGTGCGAGCGGTGCCAGGCCGATGAGCGTGCAGCAGGTGGACGACGCTGGAAACCTCTGGTTTTTGAGCGCCGACGATAGTCACAAAAATGCGGAGCTCGCACTCGACGGCTCGGTCAAACTATATTTCCAAGGCTCGGCGCACTCCGATTTCCTGCAAATCAACGGCCACGCGACGATCTCGCGCGACAAGGCCAAGATTAAAGAGCTCTGGGAATTTGTCATTAAGACTTGGTTCACCGAGGGGATCGACGATCCGCGTATCACCGTCATCAAAGTCGCTCCGTCTGAGGGGTACTATTGGGATACTAAACACGGGAACACCTTGGCCGGAATCAAAATGTTAATCGGCGCGACGATCGGCAAAACAATGGATGATTCCATCGAAGGAAAGCTGCGGCTTTAGAAGCAGATCGCCGCGTGAGTGACTATTCGCTAAAGACTCCAGTCAATAACTAGACCCCCCATGGAATCTGCTGATGTAAAGTCGAGTAAATTCCGGGGTAACTTCGTGTTGGTCCTTCTTCTGGTGACGGCAGGAGTGTTCCTAGCGGTTGTCTGGCCGCTGATCAAGGCTCTCTTAATCGCAGCAATTTTAAGCGGACTGAGCTACCCGCTGCACCGCAGTTTGGTGAAACTTTTGCAAGGACGACGCGGACTTGCCGCGGCGTTGACTCTAGTCATCGTCATGATCATTCTTTTCGGTCCGGTCAGCGCTCTTCTTACGTTGGTCGCACGCCAAGCCATGGGGCTCGGTGAACACGCCATTCCTTGGCTACAAGCAAATCTGGATGGGAATGGAATTGACCGACTCCGATCCTTCGTGGGGGGAACTGTCCCGTGGCTGGCGGACTTGATCCCGGAGACGGAGGAGTTGGTTACGCCGCTGGGGACAGGGGCACAGGCTGCTGGCGTTTACTTAATGGGTA
Organism: Chthoniobacterales bacterium; assembly: GCA_038222685.1. GTDB lineage: Bacteria > Verrucomicrobiota > Verrucomicrobiia > Chthoniobacterales > Terrimicrobiaceae > JBBRHN01. The sequence goes on from JBBRHN010000008.1 coordinate 6,405, forward strand.
AACTTACCGCAATCACGGCAGGGACTGCAGGGTTCCTCTTGAGCATGTTCGTGATGTTTTATGCCATGTTCTTTTTTCTCCGCGATGGCAGAAAAATTATGGAGCGTTTTCTCTATTACATTCCCATGCAGGATGAAGAGCGTGAAGCGATGGTGGAGCGATTTATGTCGATCACGAAAGCCACTGTAAAAGGTACCCTTCTGATTGGGTTGATCCAAGGCACGCTGGGTGGAGTTGCTTTCTACTTCGCCGGAATCAACGGGGCGGCGTTTTGGGGTGCCGTGATGGTCGTTCTGTCCGTCATTCCAGGAATTGGGCCGGCGCTTGTGTGGATACCATTCGTTGTTTCCTTGTATCTTTCGGGCGATTCTTTCTCGGCCACGCTGCTTTTGCTGTGGTGTGCCGGAGTGGTGGGAACCATCGATAACGTGCTGCGTCCCCGCCTAGTGGGTCGGGACGCGCGGATGCCGGACCTCCTGATTCTCATCGGCACGATTGGGGGATTGTATTTGTTCGGACCGATCGGATTGGCTCTCGGCCCGATTATTTGCGGGCTGTTTTTGACGGCTCTGGATTTTTACGCCGATGCCTATCGCCACGTGTTGTCACCGGTCAAAAGCCGGATTCCAACACCGATGGGCGATCAGGCCGGGACGCCGATTTCAAAATGAAAGGCCCATTGCGCTGCTGCGTCGCGAGAAAGTTCCCCTGATCCCTCGCTCAGGGGATTCTCCCGCAATTTGCTGCGGCCTCGACGGCACCGAAGTGCGAATACCTCATGTTATGAAACTAAATAATCTACACGATGCACTCGTCCATGATCTCCAAGATCTTTTCAGTGCCGAAAACCAACTGATCCTCGCACTTCCCAAAATGGCTCAAGCTGCCTCTCACGAGGAGTTGTCTGCTGCCTTTGAGAATCACCTTGAAGAAACCGAAGGACACGTCGAACGCCTGGTAGAGGCACTCAAGCTTCTCGACGCCACCACAGGCGGGGAAAAATGCAAAGCCATGGAAGGCCTTATTCTTGAAGCTCAAAAAATTCTCGAAGAGGATGCAAATGACGTGGTTCGCGACGCGCTCATCATCAGCATCGCTCAAAAGGTCGAGCATTACGAGATCGCCGGCTATGGCACGGCGAGGACCTTCGCGGAACTCCTCGGCGAAAAGGAAGTGGCCGACCTGCTCCAAGAGACTCTGAATGAAGAAGCCGCCGCAGACGAGGCGCTCACCGAGATCGCCGAGAGCGTCGTCAATAAAGAAGCGGAAATGGCCGAGACCGAATAGGTGCGCCGCAAGTTGTGTCCGAGCCGCCGGGTGGCGGCTTGGGCGACCTGCCAGAACCGCACTTCAGACTGTATGATTGCACGCACTGTTTGCACGTTTTTATGAGAACTCTCTGGAAAGGTTCGATCAGCTTCGGTTTGGTTTCAATTCCTGTATCGCTTTACCCCGCGACGCACCGCGAGGAACTGAAATTCCATATGCTTCGACGGTCAGACCACAGCCCGATTAACTACAAGAGGGTGGCAGAGGCAGATGGAAAAGAGGTGCCTTGGGATGAGATCGTAAAAGGTTATGAGCACGAAAAAGGCAAATACATTGTCTTGAAAGAGGAGGATTTTGCCCGCGTCGACGTGGAGGCGACCCAAACAGTGGACATCATGAATTTCGTGGCTATCAAAGATGTTGACCCGCTGCTATTCTACAAACCCTACTATCTCGAAGTGGGAAAAGGCGGTGACAAAGCCTATGTTCTATTGCGCGATGCTTTGGTCAAGTCGGGGAAGATCGCCATTGCCAAGGTCGTGATTCGCTCCCGTCAGCATTTAGCCGCTATCAAACCCCAGACCGTCGGCCTTGTGCTTGAGTTGATGCATTTCCCCAAGGAGCTCATTGACGTGGGAGAATTTAAAGCGCCGGGAGAAAAGACCATCGGGAAAGCCGAGATGCAGATGGCAGAGCGTCTGATTGACAGCATGACCACCGCTTGGAAGCCGGAAGAATACAACGACGACTACCACGATGCACTGGAGAAGCTCATCGAAGATAAGATTGAAAACGGCGACAACAAGACCGGCCCCGCGCCTCGAAAGAAAAAATCGCTCTCCAATGTGATCGATCTGGTCTCGGTGCTTCAGCAAAGCATCGCCGATTCGCAGTCGAAAAAACCTCCAAATCAGAAATCATCCGCCACGAGAAAGAAGAAAGGCGCGCCGAAGGTGCCTCAGAAAAAAGCGGCGTGAACCATGTTTGCCTTCTTTTCCAATAAACTTGGCTGCCTGGGTTCCCTTCTTGTCTCCGTTATTGGGTCGATCCTTTTGGTGCTGCTGCTGCGGAGCTGCTCCATGTGACGTGCATGTCGTTCAAGGAATACATCGCTAAACGGGATTTTAAGAAAACAGCGGAGCCGGTGCCCCGGCTAGCCAAAGGGACGCAACATCGTTTTGTAATTCAAAAGCATGACGCGACGCGTCTACATTACGACTTTCGACTTGAACTGGAAGGGACGCTCAAATCCTGGGCTTTGCCCAAGGGGCTACCCTTTGCCCACGGCGAAAAACATCTCGCTCTCCACGTGGAGGATCATCCAGTCGCTTACGCTAATTTTGAGGGCGCTATTCCAAAGGGCCAATACGGTGGTGGCACCGTCATGGTTTGGGATCGCGGCACTTATGAACTCCTAAGTAAAGCTCCGTTGAAGGATTTGCAGCATGGCAAACTGCACTTCACTCTCCAAGGCGAGAAGCTCCGGGGCGAATGGTATTTGGTTCGCTTGCGCGGCGCCGATAATCAATGGCTGATTATCAGGGGCGGGGAATCGATGAAGCCAGTGTCCAAAAAAACCGTCGATCTATCGGTTTTAAGCAAGCAGACGATGAAACAACTCTCTCGAGGCGACCGCGTGTGGCAATCGAAGGAAACCATGTCGAAACCGGTCGGCAGAGCACGGGCCAAGGCAACCAAGGCCGCGCCCCTACCCGGGTTTGTCGAACCCATGAACGCGAAATTGGCCGCTGCACCGCCGTCCGGTGACTGGTTTTACGAGATAAAGTTCGATGGATGGCGCGCCCTCGCTCTCAAAGGCGGAAACCAAGCAAGACTGATATCGCGCAACGAAAACGATTTCGGCGGCAAATTCCCGGAGATCAAGCAATCTCTGGCACAGCTCGATGCACAGGATGCCATCGTGGACGGCGAGATCGTGGCGCTTGATGGTCAGGGCAGGTCCTCCTTCCAGCTTCTCCAAGCCTATGACACCGGGCAGGAAAAGCCCCCACTCTACTACTACGCTTTCGATCTCCTCCAACTCAACGGCAAGGATCTCAAAACGCTGCCTGTGGAAAAGCGAAAGGAACTCTTGGCGAAACTGCTCCGCAAACCGCCTGGGACGATCCGGTATTCCGCTGGCCTTGGCGGGAACGCGGAGCACCTTCTAGAACAGGCCAGAGAACTGGGTTTGGAAGGTCTGATCGGAAAACGCGAGGGCTCCTTTTATGAAGCAGGACGCCGCAGCGGCGCATGGATCAAGCTGAAGCTTGTGCGCGAGCAGGAGTTCGTCATCGGTGGCTACACCGAGCCCGATGGCTCGCGGCAATGTTTCGGGGCGCTTATTGTGGGTTATTATAAAAACAAGGATCTGATTTTCGCGGGCAAGGTCGGCACGGGCTTTAATGAGAAGCTCCTGCGGTCACTGCATACTCACTTCCAAAAAATCCCACGGACGGAATGTCCGTTTGCAAATCTTCCCATGCCCAGCAGCGGAAAGTGGGGGCAGGGTATTACCAAGGCGGAGATGAAATTCTGCCATTGGGTGAAACCGGCCACGGTTTGTCAGGTCAAGTTCGGCGAATGGACGCGCGACGGTCGTCTTCGTCACTCTGTGTTTCTCGGCATTCGTGAGGACAAAAACGCGAGTGAAGTCGTGCGCGAGCGAGCGAAGTAATGCCTAATCGTACCACGTTGGACATTGGGGGCAGACAGGTGCAAGTGAGCAACCTGAACAAAGTGTTTTACCCGAAGACGGGTTTCACTAAGGGCGGGGTCATCGATTATTACATCAAGATTTCTCCCGTCTTGCTGCCGCATCTGCGTAACCGGCCCATTAGCCTCAAGCGCTATCCTGACGGAGTGGACGGGTTTTTCTTTTACGAAAAACAATGCCCGGAACACCGTCCGAAGTGGATGAAGACAATCAAGGTCGGCAAATCCGATGGGAGCGACATCAACTATTGTGCGATGAACGACCTGCCCGCCCTCGTCTGGGCCGCCAATCTCGCCGACCTGGAACTTCACACGTTCTTGCACAAGGCACCTGCACTCCAGCGCCCGACCGCGTTGGCATTCGATCTCGATCCGGGTGCGCCGGCAGACATTGTTCAATGCTGCGAGGTCGGCCTCATGATCAGAAAAATCTTTGCGGTCCTCGGGTTGGAAAGCTTCCCGAAGACTTCCGGCTCCAAGGGGCTCCAAGTATACATTCCCTTAAATACTGCGGTTACCTATGAGCGCACCAAGGCCTTCGCCCGCGCCATTGCCGAGCTGTTGGAAAAACATTCCCCGAGACTTGTCGTCTCCCGCATGCAGAAGAACCTGCGCAAAGGGAAAGTTTTCGTGGACTGGAGCCAGAACGACGACAAGAAGACGACCGCTAACGTCTACTCGTTACGCGCCAAGGAACATCCCACCGTCTCAACCCCCGTCGCATGGAAGGAAGTCGAGGCGGCAGTGACGCGCAAGAAGGGGCTCAGCTTCGAGACCGTTGACGTCCTGCGGCGGGTCGCAAGAATGGGCGATCTCTTTGCCCCGGTGCTCACAAAAATGCAAAAGTTGCCCGCCGTGAAAGTCCTGCGGCAATTCGAATAAAGTCGCGAGGGCCATAGCCGTGGAGGGCAGGCTGGAGGAATGTTTGCGGTTGCCATTTTTTATACGACCAACGCTAAAGCTAGAAACGATTCAAGTGGCTATGGAACTTAATACCCTAAAAGACCTCTACATTCACGAACTCAAAGACCTTTACAGTGCTGAGAAGCAACTGATCAAGGCCCTCCCGAAAATGGTTAAAGCAGCCACCAGTCACGAATTGGCGGCGGGCTTTGAGAAACATCTCGAAGAAACAAAAATTCACTCCCAGCGGCTTGAAAGCATCCTTTCCAGCCATGATCAAACCACCCGCGGTCCCAAATGCAAGGGTATGGAGGGGGTCATCGCAGAGGGCGCGGAGATGATCGAGGAAGAGGCAGATGATGATGTGAGAGATGCCGGATTAATCAGCGCGGCCCAGCGTGTTGAACATTACGAGATCGCCGGGTACGGCACCGCCCGAACCTACGCCGAACTCCTCGGCGACAAGGCAGGAGTCAAACTCCTTAAGCAGACACTCGACGAAGAATCGGCCACGGATGAAAAACTGACCGCCGCTGCAAAAAAGATCAACGTGGCTGCCAACAAATAACGCGACAAAACGCGAACAACTCATTGCTTGGTTGGGCGACGCCCACGCGATGGAAGTCGGCATTGTTTCCACGTTGGAAATGCACGCAGACGACGCAAAGGGTCAACCCAATGTGCGCGCGGCCATTACAAAGCACCTGCACGAAACCAAAAAGTATGGAACCGCTATGAAGCAGGCGCCGACTTCGCTTGGGGGAAGCCACACGGTCATTTGCGAAGGCATCAGCAAAATCGCAAGACTTTTAGCCGGGATTGCGACCTCCGCTGCGAAACACACGACTGTGAAGAACTCCATTACGGAACTTGCAACGGAGCACTTTGAAATCGCCTGCTATACGTCACTTACCTTGACAGCCACGGAATTGGGCGAGAGGAAAATCGCTGCAACCTGTAAGGCAATTTTGAAAGAGGAGAAGGCGATGGCGAACACGTTGAAGTCGCTTTTCCCTCGGCGAATTCGGCGTATCTTGCGACTTTGGATGAAGAAGAGGCAGAAAAAGCTCAGCCCGAGCGTTTTCTGTCTGCTCCCTTGCTGCGTGGAATGAATAAAGCGTAAGTTAAATCGAAGGGCTAGATCCCTTTCGCTTAGACGGTGTTTTTTGGGCCCCGCTCTCTCAGAATTCAGTAAAAACCCGTCGCGCATTGCGGATACTCTGTGTGTCCCCTGAGGGCCGGTCCAGCGGGGGCCGAGGGCTGGGGCACTTTAATGAACTTAGACGTGTGATGCCCGACTTCTCGAAAAAGCGTCATGCATCGAGCCCATATCTCGTGGATACCGTGGAGGTTCTGGCAATCAGCCATCCGAACTTCCTCGAAGGCTGCGCCACGACGGCCCACGAGTCGGGACAGGTCAATCCGTCTTGATCTCACGTCGGAGTAGCGCCCGCGTCCCGCCAGGATAAATGCAGCTCCGCCGAGGAGAGCGTTTGGAACTTTCATTACTTGCTTTCGCATCTCGCCCCTTCCGTGGCCGCAACAGCAACTGGCAGAGGCTAGTATTGACTGGAGTAAGCTTCGCCAAAAAATCTGTTTTCCGGTGTCGGGCGTAGGCCTTGCCGCTAATCGCAAATCACCCGGCGCAGGCAGAAAACTGCTGCGCCGGGTGATGCTTTAGTTAGGCAGAATTACTTCTCGGATACGGTGGAAACGTCTTCGAGACCGTGGCGTTTGAGGAGTTCCCGTATATCTCCAGACTTTTTGTCGTCAGAGATATGGACGGCGACAAGGTAACCGCCGGCCTTGAGGCGGTCTTGATAGGCTTTTGCCTCCAGCTCGGGAATTCCGAGGCCCACGAGGGCTCCGGCCACGCCGCCTGCGGATGCGCCTAGAGCTGCGCCGCCGAGTGCTGCCATAATGGGTCCAGCGGCGATGAATGGCCCAACTCCGGGAATGGCGAGGGCGCCGATGCCAGCGAGGAGACCGAGCGTCCCTCCGACGACTCCGCCGCCGAGTGCGCCTGCCGATGCGCCTTCTGGAAGCTTGGTGGATTTCACGGTGCCGATTTCGGTTTGGTCACCGGAATCGGGCATGAGGAGTGAGATGTCCTGTGTAGGAACCCCGGAGGTTTGGAGATCCGAGATAGCGGATTCCAATTGAGTGCGGTTTTTAGCGATTCCGACGATTGATTTTGACATATTATTTATTTGGTTGGTTTTTTTGGGTTTGGTTTAGTTGAGAACGAGTTAGGGCTTAACGATTTCGAGTTCGTTAGTAACAGCTGAGGCGCCAGCCATTTTGGCATGCTTTTCAACGAGAGATTTCTCATTGGACGATTTCACCGGACCCCGCAGGGTAACGGCTCCGTCGACAGTCACGATTTTGACGTTTTTTGCGTCCATGGAAAGGGAATCATCTCCTACGAGCATCTTTCGGATGTCGGCGGTGATTTTGATATCCGCCGGTTTGTTGGATTGATCAAAAGGTGTCATTGTTTCGCCACTTTTATCGCGAGCATTTTTGCCCGAGTTATCGGCGTTGGTTGGTTCAGCGCAGGCGGAGTGGATTAATACTGCGGTGGCTGCGAGGATTGTGAGAGTTAGTGTTTTCATTGTTTTTAGTTAACAGCGGGAGTTCGCGCTGGCCGCAGGCGTCGGATGCTCCCTGAGGCACGGCTCAGGCAATCTCCTGATGTTCGACGACTTTAAAAAAAACGTCTATTGATACGCTCAAGACGTTACTTGCTGCGATAGATTGTATATGCAGCCCGATCCCATCATTCTTTTGCCTGCGACCCATGAGCAATCAACTCCCAGTTTTCATGTGGAGGGAAGCCGGTCGCGTGCGTTTATCGACTTTCTGCATCGAAAGGGGGTCGACGCCTGGCAGCCGCCGGAACAGTTGGAAAAATTCGGGCCGGATCAGTGTCGGTTGGTCGAAATCGAAATCGCGGCGGGAACTTCGGAGGAATTTCTCGAAGGCTTGATTGCGGAATTTCTTGCGCACAACGGAGTCTGTAAACCGCCTAGGTTCCCAAGCAAGCAACCCCCGTCTGAGGCACGAGCATTTGAGCAATCGTTAGATTAAAATTGGAAACTCCTGCCGGCCAATTGAGTCAAAAAAGCGCGGTGTGCGGAAGGTGCCGTCAAATCCTCTTCTCGCATTGAGGTTCTCCTGCTATTTTTCACCTCCGAGCTATGAAAAAACAAAACCTCCATCAACTTGCTGCGCTGAGCCACCATCTATCGACAAGACGGCCTGCTCTGTTAGAGGCGTGGCGGGCGGCGTCGGATGCTGACCCACAGCAAACGACGGCCGACGCGATGACGCGGGCACAGTTTTTCGATCATATGCCCGAAGTGCTTGACGCGCTGAAGGCTCGGCTCCTTGGCCGCCCGGAGGATGAGCACGAGGCCGTGAGCAAACAAAAGGTGGAGGCAGCCAAACATGGATTGCAGCGCTGGCAGCAGGGCTATCGTTTGCGGGAGATGACGCGGGAGTGGGGCATTCTGCATATCTGTCTGCACAATGAGCTTGAGGCGTTTGGGACGGCGCATCCGGACGCGGATCGGGAGATGATGTCGCACGCGCATTGCGAGGTGATCAAGCTCATCAATACGGCAGTGAACGAGAGCCTTGCGCAGTATTTGCGCATGGAGCGCGATACTGCGGCGGGCCGGGCCCGTGATCTCGAACTTGCCGTGGCGCAATTCGCCGAACTGGAGCGGCAGCGCGGGCAGTTGATGCGTCAGGCGGTGCACGATCTGGGCGGCAATATGCAGGCGGTATCGAGCGCGGCCTCTCTGCTGAGCACCGCCTCACTGCCAGAGGAAGAGCGGCACGATATGTCAGAATTGATCCAGCGCGGGGTTCACTCGCTGAGCAAGATGCTGCGTGATTTGATGAGCCTCGCCCGGCTGGAGGCAGGGGAGGAAAAGCGCAAGCAGGCACTCTTCGACGCGGCGGC